>NZ_JAUBRH010000063.1:0-12389 GCF_036701775.1 Microcoleus sp. N9_A2
ATCCCACAAGAGTGATTTTTTCTTGTGGGATGGGCCGGAGAGCCCGTCCCATTAACTGATGAAAAGGATTTTTGCAAGAGGTCTATTCTGTTCCCAAACCGCGCTGCTGATAGCTATCGCTGGCGATGAGCGCAAATTCGGCTTCGTTTGTGCCGTGGAGTTTGCTGAGACGTGCTACTCCCAAAATCCGGTGTTCTAAGGTTTCCGGGTCTTTGCGATCGCCAATAGCATCGCCCAAAATATCGATCGGGTGGTGATGGCTGTCAACCTCGGTTGCGGTAGCTGGGGCGATAAGTAGTTCAATAAAATTAATTACACAAAGCAACTAATATGATATACTAAAAATATCGAGTTGTATTCAAAGATGTTTTATATGTTTTTACTTCGAGATATCAATCCACTTTCGTTGAAATTGCTAAACCGAATTTATCGCGAAAGCAGACATCATCAAGTGCGCCAAAGAGCACAGTTTTTAATTTTGGTTTCACAAAATTTCAAAAATGAAAAACTGATGAAAATTTTTAAAATTAGTTATAAGACCATGTATAACTGGTTGAATCGATGGGAACATCAGGGAATGCTCGGATTATACAATAAACCAGGTAGAGGTAGAAAAAAAATATTTAATTCGGCAGAATCTGCTCAAATTAAAGACTGGGTAAAATTGCCACCAAAACAATTAAAGCAAGTAGTACAAAAAATCAAAAAAGAATAGTCTATCAATATAAGTACGGAAACGATTAAGAGAATAATTAAAAAAAAACATGAGTTGGCATAGGATGCGTCGAGGTGTTGGGGGAAAGCCAGACCCCATAGAATACAAGGAAAAAAAACAAAAATTGTCAGAATTAAAACAACTAGAAGATGAGGGAAAAATTGATTTATACTATTTAGATGAATCCGGTTTTTCTGGCATCCCTTGTGTCCCTTATGGATGGCCAGAGATTGGTGAATATTTGTCAATTGATAGTCGTAGAACTAAGCGTTTAAATGTCTTGGGAATCATGAATCGGCAAAACATTCTTCATGCTTACGTTTCAGAGCAGACCATTAATTCTGATGTCATCATAGCCTGTATAGATACTTTCTTTGCTGTAGTAGAGCGGCCAACATTTATTGTGGTAGATCAAGCTTCTATTCATACTAGCAATGCCATTTTAGATAAAATTGAAGAATGGAAAGAACGCGGTTTAACTATATTTGAATTGCCAACTTATTCACCTGAATTGAATTTAATTGAGATTTTGTGGCGGTTTATTAAATATGAATGGCTCGAAATAGATGCCTACTCTAGCTGGCAATCTCTTGTTTCATCTGTCGAAATAATTCTTAAAGAATTTGGAGATAATTATGTAATTAATTTTGATTAACTACTTAATTCGATTTCTGTCAACGTGACACCCCATCACCTGCTCAATATCAAAACTGTAGCAGAGCGGCGCGAAAATATGCTCTGGTTCCGGATTCCTCCCAAGATTTATGTTAAGTCTGGCTGCATTCCTGTAGCTTTGAGAGATCTTGCCGGTAAGAAACGTGCTTTGATCGTGACGGATAAACCTTTGTTTGAATTGGGATTGATTAAGGAAGTTACAGATAGTTTGGAAGAAATCGGCATTGCTCACTATACATTTTACGATGTGGAACCCGATCCTTCGCTGGTTACTGTTCGCAAAGGTTTAGAAATCTGCAATAGTTTCCATCCAGATGTAATTATTGCCTTTGGTGGCGGCTCGCCGATGGATGCTGCTAAGGTAATGTGGCTGATGTACGAGCATCCAGAAATTGAGTTTGAAGGATTGGCGATGCGGTTTATGGATATTCGCAAGCGTGTATACGAACTGCCGCCTTTGGGTTCAAAGGCAATTATGGTGGCAATTCCGACTACTTCGGGAACGGGTTCGGAAGTTACACCTTTTGCGGTTGTTACGGATGAGAAATCGGGGATTAAGTATCCGCTGGCTGATTATGCTCTGACTCCGAGTGTGGCGATCGTCGATCCAGAAATTACGCTGAATATGCCGAAGAAACTGACTGCTTACGGCGGCATTGATGCGCTGACTCACGCTTTAGAAGCTTATGTTTCTGTGTTGGCTTTTGAGTATACAAATGGTTTGGCTTTAGAAGCGATTTGTTTGCTGTTTAAATATCTGCCTAGCGCTTACAAAAATGGTGCTAACGATCCGAAAGCACGGGAAAAAGTACATTATGCTGCTACGATCGCCGGAATGGCATTTGCCAACGCTTTTCTGGGGGTTTGTCACTCAATGGCTCACCAATTAGGTGCAACTTGCCATGTTCCTCACGGTTTAGCCAACGCGCTGATGATTTCCCATGTAATTCGCTACAATGCCACGGATGTTCCTTTCAAGCAAGCGATTTTTTCTCAGGATAAGTATCCTAACAGCAAGTGGCGTTATGCGCGAATTGCGGATTATCTGAATTTGGGCGGCGAGACGGAAGAGGAGAAAGTTGAGAAGTTGATCGCAGCGGTGGAAGATTTGAAGCGTCAGGTAGATATTCCTAGCACGATTCAGGAGGCGATCGCCAGTCAGGGAATCAGCGATGATTTCTTTTTTGCTCGTGTTGAGGAAATGGCCGATCGCGCTTTTGACGATCAATGCACCGGGGCTAACCCCCGCTATCCGCTGATTGAAGATTTAAAGCAACTTCTGCTGCAAGCCTACTCTGACACCAACACTTCTGGAGTCGATCGAGAGTTATAGTCATTTCAAATAAGTATGAGACACTCTTTCTGCACAATAAGCACGAATAACTTCATCAAGAGATGTGCCAGGAGACGCATACATTTTAGCTCTCTTTAATGCACTAAAATCATGCTCAATATCATTTAAGTCAGGAGAGTATTTTGGTAAAAATATTATCTGATGACCCGCCTCCTCAACCAATAGTCTAATGACTGTCTTACGATGAATGGGTGCATGATCCATAATTAATATAGATGGACTTGTTAAATCTGGTAACAAATACAAAGATAACCATCCTTCAAATCCTTCTGCATTCAAACTACCCATAAAGAGCATTGGTGCAATTAATTCCTTCTTTCCTTTTCTTCTTCCTGCTACTAAATTTTCTCTTTTTCCCCGTTTTCCTGGTCTTTCGCCATAGACTTTCTTTCCTCTTTTGGCCCAGGCACAAACAGAACCTTCCAATTCTTTAAATCCTGACTCATCAATGAATACAAGACTTTTGCTGCCATAAACTTTAATTAATTCTCTCAGATTTCTGTAATATTTCATTCTTTCTTCTCGATTTCTTTCTTTATAGCGAAGTTCTTTTTTTTTTGTAATTTTCAGTTTTTTTAAGGCATAGCAGATGGCACTCGGTCTGACGCCTGAAAGTTTTTGCTCTTTCTACTAATCTTGCTTCAGGATTTTTTTCAACATCTTTTTTGAGTGCTTCCCAATCTAGCTTTCGTTGACGGTGGTTGACCTGAGTTGGTCGAAGGTCTTCCCTACCGGTTGCATCTATAAATTGTTGCTCTTCCTACCTTAAATATGGCGGCAGCTTTCGTTGTACTCCCTCCATTTTCCACATGATCGACTACTTTTTGTCTTAGGTCTAGACTGTAAGCCATTTTTTTCTAATTAACTCTTTTTATCGATTTTATCATGATCTTACCTCTGTCTCACATTTATTTGAAATGACTATAACTGTAGTTGGATAAGCTGTACTGCATCTAACGAGTAGCCAGAAACCGGGTTTTTCAACCAAAATCGTGGGTAGAAACCCTCAATTTCCTGAAAACCCGGTTTCTTTGTCCTCAAATCTCAAATCGAAAAATCGTCCTCAAAAATCGCCCAAGTCGATCTATTTGCAATAGGCGGTTTAAAAGTTCAGAAATTGTGATAGAGTTGAAAAAGTTACTTTTTTAAGAATTTTGTAGTTTTAGTGGCTGTTCGCGCGATGACCTCTTCACCAACCATAGCACCCGTTCGATCGAGTCAAGTTACCCGCAAGCCTTATCCTAACTATCGGGTAATAGTCCTCAACGACGATTTCAACACATTTCAGCACGTTGTGGAATGTTTGACAAAATACATTCCAGGGATGACGAGCGATCAAGCTTGGAAACTAGCCGACCAAATCCACAACGAAGGCCAGGCCACCGTCTGGGTTGGGCCGCAAGAGCAAGCAGAACTTTATCATATGCAATTAAGCCGTGCTGGACTGACAATGGCTCCGCTAGAATCTACTTAACATTTTTTAATTAACATTTACAATACTTACTTTCAAATTTGCCAAAATGGCAACATCACTTCATCCTCTTGATTTAGATTATGTGTCAATACACCTAATCTTTTACTCAAGTAGGAGAATTTTATGAATCATCCTTTTGATCTAGATATTGCTGATCTGGAAGCAATTGATTTGGATTTTGAAGAGACGTTAACTGATGAACAGGCCGCCCACATCGGAGGTGGACTAATGGCTACCACTCTAGCTATAGGTGAAGAAGGTGGTGGTGAGATACAGTGTATCTCAGCTCCCTGTCCGGGAAGTGAAGGAGGAGGAGGATTTCCTCCCAAGCCTATTCCCATTGACCCTCCGATGACCACTATGGCTGTAGGTGAAGAGGGTGGAGGATATTACACGAAAGCTTGGTTTGAAGGCGGTGGAGGCCCTATTTATTGGTAATCTCATTCGTGCCGACAATGGTAGAGATTTTGCCTAATTCCTGAACTATTCCGCTTGTTTATGTAATAAGACTTTCAAAGATTCAGCCTCATTCGAGTGTTTTTTTTCAGTTTTTTTTTCAATATATAAAAAGTTGCAACACTCTCAAAACAAGTGATGCGACTTTTCATATTTTTCATTGATTTTAGCACATTATTAATTTTACAATTTCCCATGAACATTTTAATTCTGGGTAATGATTCAGATGCTCATGCTGCTCATATAAAAGATGCTCTAACCCAAGCCGGTGCAGAAGTAGATTACTTAGATACCTATCTGTTTCCAAGACAGTTACGTCTGTCTTGGCAACCTGATACCCTGGTAGGGTGCTTGACGCTACCCGGAGGTCGCCAGTTGAATTTTCAAGACATTCACAGTGTATTTTGGCGCAATTTTTCCGGTGTTGGCGTTCCAGCTTTAAAAGATGCAAATCAACAGCAAGTTGCATTGAACGATTCCATGAGTACAGTGCGATCGCTAATGCAAGCTTGTCCGGCTCGCTGGATTAATTCCTGGCAGGCATACCAATTTCATAAAGAAAAACCCCTACAACTGAGTCTGGCAAAGCAAATAGGAGTTACAATTCCTGCAACTTTAATCAGTAACAATCCAGAGCAAGTTAGGGAATTTTTCCAATCTCAGAAAAAAGTAATTTTTAAGCCCGTTTATGGTGGCGCTCATACCAAGTTGGTGACAGAGGCACATTTAGAACCTAATCGGCTGGACTTGGCTTTGAGTATTTCTCCAATCACAATACAAGAGTATATTCCTGGGACAAACATTCGCAGTTATGTGATTGGTGAATCAGTTTATTCTGCGGAAATTCGCAGTCAAGCTTTGGACTTTCGGGAAGATTTAGAGTCCGAGCTAATTCCGATAGATTTGCCCGAATCAGTTCACCAACAATGTTTAGCAATATTAAAGGCATTTATGCTCGACTGGACTGCTATTGATTGGCGTCTCAAGCCAACCGGTGAGTATGTATTTTTAGAAGCAAATCCTAGTCCGATGTTCAGACATTTTGAGCGTCAGACTGGTTTTCCTATTACACAAAAATTAGTCAATCTTTTAATGTATTAACTAGGATTTAAGAGGCGATCGTAATTTTGCCAATCATCCCCCCCCTCCGTATGTCCCGCTACGGTACAGCGAAGGTTGTAGCTTCCCGATTTCACCGGCACGAACACCCAGTCGGCTACAGCGCCCGGTTTAAGTTCCAATTCGTGAATACTTCCTTTAATTTCCACCTTACCGGCTTCAACTTTTTGAGTCCAACTCGCATCTGCAAAATTTTTGGCAGTGAAATAATGTTTCTCCTGACTGGGATTTTTCAGCACTAATTTATAGCGTTTTCCAGATTCAAATTCTAGCAGATTGGGGAAAATTTTAAGTGCTCCAGCTTCGTTACCCAAGCTAACATTAATTTCGGTGACAGGTTGGCGAGACAAATCGCCAGCATTGGCAATTGTCGCAGGTATTAAGATTGTGCCAAACATAAAATTAGTCCCAAAATTAGCTTTAAGGTTTGTGGGAACCGCTGGCTGTGGTTAAATTGCACTAATAGCGAACAAAATGATTTGAACATGAGATTAATTACTGTTGAATGTTGAAGGTTGATTATTGTCAATTCCGGTTGTATCGGAATGATTTAACCACAGAGGGCGCAGAGAACGCAGAGGAGGAGAAGAGGGAGATGAGTGATTCTGATACAACCGGAATTGAGATAATTGTAGAATCCAAAATCTAAAATTGCTTGGTTTGCCAAACTTCATCCCAAGGCCCGCCCCCAACTTCCAAACCCGATAAAGAACTTTGAGCCTCTAAGATAATTCTAGAACGCTGCTTGCCATTTTTTTCCACATTTCCCCCCAACAACTCTCGCAGTTGCAAGCGCAATTCGCCGTGGGTCGTATCCCGGCAGCAAAAAGCCATGCCTTTTTCTGTAGGAGTTCGCACATAAGTACCAGGACTGTTTGTAGTGCCAATTAACTCAACTTCAAATTGGCTGTTTCTTGCCTGCATTTTCCAGCTTCCCCAAGGTTGAATAGTCCAACTAACTTGCGAATTCCAAGGCACAAATTCGTAAAATTTGCCTCGGTAATGCAGACAAATCATTGCCACCGATTCCATCCACCACAGCACGCCCCGCTTGCCACCGCCAGCAGTTAAAGCTAAATCGCTTTCGCCTTGAAAACAATTGCAATTAATCCAAAACCACTTTTGCGGAAAAGCACCGCCCCAGTTTTTTTCGCTGTAAGCGGGAGCATCTTTAAATTCGTAGAGTTGGCCGTTCCAATCAATCCAGCCCGTGGCTAAACCGTGAGCCATTAAAATTTGCCATCCTGGCTCAAATACGGGGAGAAAAGATAGCATTCCCGCCGTAGATTTCTGGATTTCCTGAGAGTTGCCCCAGCCATAAATAGGTTGGATTTCATACTGCCAAAAACAGTGGCTGCCACTTCCCGGATCGTGCAGATAACCTTGATTCAAACGAGCAGTAGCTTGATAGCCTTCTTCGACGCGGCTGTCGAATACTTGCGGCTCTAAATATTGGGGTTTAATTTGTAAATCTGTTTTGCCCCAATGTCCGAAACCTAAGCTTTCTCGATCCGCCCAAAACTTATTTACATTGGGAAAAGTGCGACACAAATAGCTATCTTTCGGGCCGAGAATTTGAGCTGCACCGCCACTGTAAGGTTGACCGCCTCTGGGATCTTCGATGGAATACATGAATGCAAAGGATTGTCCGTGAATCGGTAATGTTATTCTGTAGTACCAGCCTTCAAAAAAGCGGCGGGAACTGCCGTCCCAGTGGTAGCCACTGTGGGGAGTTTCAATAGTTTTGAGTTTTGAGAGTGAATTTGACATAGAATTACCAATAGCAGAAAGAAGAGTCATTAGTCATTAGTCAGTAGTCATTAGTTAACGGTTAACAGTTAACAGTTAACAGTCAACGGTTAACAATGCCCAATACCCAATGCCCAATTCCTAATGGCTAATGACTAATGACTAATATGATAGGTTATTAATTATGTCTTTAGCACTTTGGCGATCGCCCTTAGCTCGCGCGCTCCACCGCAACCGCAGTCTTGCTTATGCCCGTTACTTGCAATTAGCAACTGTTCGCGCCACCGGGCGTCCGGCCAACCGCACTGTGGTGTTTCGAGGCTTTTTAGCAGATACTAATCACTTAAAGTTTATTACAGATATTCGCAGTCAAAAGGCAGAGGAAATTAACCTCTATCCTTGGGGGGAAATTTGCTGGTATTTCCCGAAAACTCGTGAACAATTTCGGATTGCTGGAAAGCTCGTTTTGGTAGGGGCCGATTATCCAGAGGCAGAGTTGTTCTCATCGCGCCGCACAACTTGGCAGGAGCTTTCTGAGGCGGCTAGAGCGCAGTTTGCTTGGCCGCAGCCGGGGGATGACAAAGCCGAGGCTAGCGCTTTTGATTCTGCTTCCCCAAATGCGATCGAGCCGCTGCCTAATTTTTGCTTGCTGTTGTTGGAACCGGAAACGGTGGATTTGTTGGAGTTGCGGGGGGAACCGCAAAACCGATCGCTTTATCGGCGCGACGGGGAGGGAATTTGGTCTGTGCGATCGGTCAATCCTTGAAGTCAGTTGACTGTTGACTGTTGACTGTTGACTGTTGTGAGTAGGAAAGTTTTAAGTTGAAAAATTCCCAATGAAAAACTCAACACTCAAAACTATTTTTAGATGCCGCTGCCGTCGAAAAATTCTTGAATTGCTTTATCTTTTAACTTGCAGCTAGGGGTTGTAACTAGCTGTGTTTTTTCGGCTAAGGCTACATTGCTGGCTTGGTTTAAAGCTTCTGATACTGAGTGGAAATTGTGGGAATTGGGATCAGAAGTTAAGGAGACAGATGCTTGAGGAAGCAAACTTTTTACTTGCTGTTCGAGGGATTCGATACGATCGAGCAAAGAGCGAATTACCACAGCTTCCGAATCCGGCAAACTGCCGTGTTCTAGGGGATTGACGCGCACTCCCGATCGATAGACGATGCGGCCGGGAATCCCTACAACCGTACAGTCAGATGGTACGTCGCGGAGCACGACCGAACCGGCGCCGATGCGAACGTTGTTGCCAATTTGCAGATTGCCGAGTACCTTGGCGCCAGCACCTACAACTACGTTTTCGCCGACGGTAGGGTGACGCTTGCCACTTTGTTTGCCAGTACCGCCCAGGGTGACACCTTGGTAAATTAGGGCAAAATCGCCGATAATCGCTGTTTCGCCGATCACAACCCCCATACCGTGGTCGATGAATACGCTTTTGCCGATGGTTGCCCCTGGGTGGATTTCAATTCCGGTCAAAAAACGAGCAATGTGGGAAATCAAGCGGGGGATGAAGGGAAGTCCCAACACATAAAGCCAGTGTGCGAGGCGGTGCAACACTAGGGCCTGAAGACCGGGGTAGCAAAACAATACTTCCAGCCAGTTGCGAGCGGCAGGGTCGCGATCGAAAATTATACTGAAGTCAGCTCTAAGAGTCTTTAGCACTTTCGGAGTTACCTATTTTGGTTAAACACGCCACTTTCGATTTTACATTTTACTGGATGGAGGAAGTGGGCGGGAGATCGGGAGATTGGGAGAGGGGGAGAGTGGGGGAGTGGGAGAGTGGGAGATTGGGGGAGAATTTGATGATATTTTATTGTCTCCATCCAACAGCGCCGCTGCGTTTTATTCCTGTACTGAGATTGTATAGTTAGACTTGACTCCGGGTTCGACAGTACCTACCCAAATCCTGTAAGAGCCTGCTTGCCAGTCTGAATCAAGTATGCCAGCATCTTTATTCTGACCTATATCGTCTCCGCAGCGCACCGCATTACCGGGGCCTTGTACGAGTAAGGTTGTGTCCTTGCCTCCGCTGTTGATTTGGAGTGTGAGTTTTGAAAAGTTTTGTTGCAAGACTATGATGTGGTCGGGAGTTGGGGTGGCAAAACCCAAACATTTGTTTTTGTGGCGATCGGCGTTGGCTATGACAGATAGAGAGTACGATCCGCCTGTGGAACCTCTCAAAACTGCTGTTGGGGCTGCAAAACCTCGCGATAAAGTTAAAGTGCCGAAATTGGCTGTTTCTGCTAAAACTGGTAGGGCGGCGATCGCGGCGATCGCAGCCAAGAGCGCACCGTTTTTGAAATTGGGTCGCTGATTAAACAACATGGCAATACTCCTCGGTCACAACTTAAAATCACAACTCAGAATTTACCCATCGCAGCCCCTATCATCCTAACTCTGGAGGAAGAATAATTTTTTTTAAATTAGTTCAAAACTTCCTGGCTTCTCTTCCTTATGTCTATCAGGACAATCCCTGTACGATCGCGCTCGCTTGTGCCACTCGGATTTCTGCCACAGGCGATCGACTCATATCCGAAATTGTACGGTGTCAAGATGATAAATTTGATACTCCTAGCCTTGCTGTTGGCGCTCGGTTCCCTATTGACACAGGCTTTGGTATTGTTACCTATAGGTCTATCGGGCTGGCTCCACCTCCCTAATTGGCTGAGCCTGACCTTGATTTTTCTGGCTATTTCTTGGTGCTTGGGGGATTAGTGAGCAGTCATGAGTTATTAATGATTAGTCAAAAGTTAACGATCAATCCTTCTGCTTCCCCCAAGAGTCAAGGCCCGATCGCCCCCGGTTGGATGATGTATACTTCACAATTGACAATTCAAGAATCTAAAATCTAGGATTTGACATCTACCTATAGAATGATGCAACGACAAGTTTATTCGATCTCAGCATTTCACTCTCCTGACAAAACCCTGGCGGAAACTCCTAAGAAACAGGAGCGTCCGATACACCGGGCGATCGTGTTAATGCTGGTGGCAACAGGTTTGCTGGGCCTGCACGCTAGTCGGCTGGTGGAATTACAACTGATACAAGGAAAGCAAAACCGGGAACGAGCCGAAAACAATCGCGTTCGCCTAGTACCCATGCCGGCAAATCGCGGACATATTATCGATCGCAAAGGCAACTTGCTAGCGGCAAACAATTTAGCTCGATCAGTATATTTGTGGCCGAAAGAACAAACGCCGGAAGAGTGGAAAGCGACAGCAGAAAAGTTGAGCCCGCTGGTTAAAATCCCGGCACAAGAAATTTTAAAAAAATTAAAAGAGGTCGATCCTCTATCCTATAGACCGGTGCGGCTCAAGCAAGCAATGCCGCCAGAGGTGTTTGTGCCACTAGCAGAACAGGTGGGACAAATGCGGGGAGTGGAAGTGCGGCCCGAAGCGAACCGCTATTATCCTGAAAGCAGTTTGGCGGCTCATGTTCTCGGATATATTGGCGAAGCTACTGCAGCAGACTTGGAAGATCATCCCGAATATCCTATGGGGATGATTGTGGGTCAGATGGGCATAGAAGCGAGTTCTAACCAGAAGATTGCGGGAGTTTGGGGCGATCGGCTGATCGAGGTAAATGCCCAAAATCAAGAATTGCGACTGATGGGAGATACACCGCCCAAACCCGGTGAGGCGGTGCAGCTAACCATAGACTTGTCCATGCAAAAAGCAGCCGAAAAAGCCCTGGGGCAGCGCCGGGGAGCAGTAGTGGCGCTGGATGTCAAAACCGGGGCGGTATTAGTTATGGCCAGTCACCCGACTTTTGATCCCAATCTGTTTACGCGAAAAATCACTAAGGATGAGTGGGAAACTCTTCAAGATCCGCAAAATCCATTTTTGAATCGGGCTATGCAAGGCTATCCCCCCGGCAGCACGTTTAAAATTGTGACTTCCGTCGCGGGCCTGGAGTCGGGCAAATTTTCGCCGGACTCAATTCTCGGTACTTCGTCTTACATTACTGTGGGGGGAATTGATTTTAACGAACACAGCGGCGGTTACGGCGACATCGGCTTTCGGGATGCTTTGGCTTTCAGCAGCAATACGTTTTTTTATCAAGTGGGGATTAGTACGGGGCCAGAGCCAATTTCTAAATGGGGACACCGCTTGGGAATTGGCAAGGATACGGATTTGAATCTTTTGGGGCTAAGCGGCGGCAGTCACGGTCAAATCCCGACACCCGAGGAGAAGGAGAAAATTTATAAAGAACCTTGGTATGCGGGCGATACGGTAACAATGTCGATCGGTCAGGGGTTGGTGTTGGTGACTCCTTTGGAGGCGGCGGTGATGGTGAGTTCGATCGCTAATGGGGGTTATCGGGTGAAGCCTCATCTTTTGACTTCTATGACTGGCACAGCGGAGACTCAACGGGTACATACGGGGATGAAACCTTCAACAGTTCAGGTGGTTAAGGAAGGATTGATCGCGGTGGTTGCCGAGGGTACGGGACAGGGACTCAATGACGGTTCGATTCCGCTGACGGCGGGCAAAACAGGGACTTCGGAGGTCATCGGACAGGAAGATCACTCGCTGTATGTGGCATTCGGGCCTGCTGAAAAGCCAGAAATTGCGATCGCTGTGGTTGTGGAAAATGGCGGTTATGGTTCTGTTGCCGCAGCCCCGATCGCGAAAGAGGTGTTTCAAGCTTATTTTGGGAAACCCAAAAAGGTGAATGAGTCAGTAGTGATTAGTCCTTAGTTATTGGGAATGGGGAATTGGGAATGGGGAATTGGGAATTGGGCGTAGTTTCTTCTTCTTCCTTCCTTCCTTCCTTCCTTCCTTCCTTCCTTCCTTCCTTCCTTCCTTCCTTCCTTCCTTCCTTCCTTCCTTCCTTCC
>NZ_JAUBRH010000063.1:12489-35502 GCF_036701775.1 Microcoleus sp. N9_A2
TTCTTCCTTCTGTCAACTGTCAAATTCAACTATCAAATGTCAACTGTCAACTATCAAATGTCAACTATCAAATGTCAACTGTCAACTGTCAAATGTCAACTCTTCAACAAGCCAGCTTAGCTTCAAAAGCCAAAGAATTAAGAGGAAACTCCCCCAAAACTTCCTCTAAAATAGGAGATGTGAAGTTACAAGGTTGAGGCTTTCCTAAATGATAACCTTGAGCGTAATCTACCCCAAGTTCATTTAGTTTATCCATAATTTTTTGATTTTCAACATACTCGGCAATAGTTTTAATTCCCATGACGTGAGCGATTTTTGTAATAGCTTCCACCATTGCGATATCAATAGGATTATCGACAATATGCTTAATAAAATTGCCGTCTATTTTGAGATAATCAACCGGCAAGCTTTTCAGGTAAGCAAAGGAAGACATCCCGCTGCCGAAGTCGTCCAAGGCAAACTGGCAGCCTAGTTCTTTGAGTTGCCAAATCAAGCTGGCTGCCTTGCTGAGATTACCGATCGCCACGGTTTCGGTAATTTCAAAACAAATTATTTGCGGCGGTATTTGATGGATGGAAAACTGTTCCTGAATAAACTCGATAAACTTTTCTTCGTTGAGGCTGTCCCCAGAAAGGTTGATTGAATAAAGGTTGGGATATTTGCCAAATGAGGATTGCGGATTAGACAAAAGAGAGCAAGCAGGGAAGGTAACTATTTTATCGCTGTCTACCCCAGGGTTTTGGACGAATAAATTTGCCGTGAAAATTTTAGATAGATTGCGAAATAAAGTACGAATTACCCAGCAGTCGATCGCGTGCATCAAGTTGTAGCGTTCTGCAGCCGGAATAAACGCCATCGGCGACACCAACTCACCAGTTTCAAGCTGGAGGCGCAGGAGGATTTCGCAGTGGGTTCCGGTGGTTGGAGAGTTGAGCAAAGGTACGATCGGCTGAGAGTACAAGCAAAAGCGATTCTCTTCTAAAGCTTGATGAATTTGCACCACCCACTCGGTTTCGCCATGCTGTTTGATTAATTCTTGATCGCCGGCTTGATAAACCTGTACCCGGTTGCGACCTTTATTTTTAGCAGCGTAGCAAGCCATATCGGCCGCGCTTAAAATCGTAGATGTCGAGGCTGCTTTGGGATGGATTGCTACCAAACCAATACTGACGCCGATCGAAAAAGTTTTTTCCTGCCACGCAAAGCGGAATCCCTGAATGCTTCGCAGCAGCGTTTCAGCCACATTCAATCCTCGTTCGACGGGACAATGGTACAGGAGTACGGCAAATTCATCGCCACCCAAACGCGCCAAAATATCGGTTTTGCGGATATTGCTTTTAAATAGCTGGCTGACTTGGCGCAGCAGTTCGTCCCCTGCAGCATGACCGCAGGTGTCGTTAACTATTTTGAACCGATCGAGATCCAGGTAAAGCATCACGTGTTCTTGCCCGTAACCTTGAGCGCCGTGTAGGGCGTGCTCTAGCTGGTATTCAAATTCCCGGCGGTTGACTAATTGCGTCAGGGGGTCATGAGTTGCCTGCCAGGTGAGTTGCCGCGCTTGAGTTCGCACTTGCGTGACATCTCGGAACACAACGACGGCCCCGACAATTTCGCCGCTGCTAGCGTGGATGGGGGCGACGCAGTGGTCGATCGCAAATTCAGTGTTGTTGTGGGCAATCAGCAAATTGTTGCGCCCTTGGTCAACAATCCGACCTTCGCACAAAGCGATTTCGGCGATATTTTCGATCGGCAGCCTGGTAGTTTCGTCAACTATTCTCAGCACTTTCGCGAGGGGTAAACCTTTAGCTTCCAATGTAGACCAACCCGTGAGTATTTCGGCAACTGGATTCAGGGTGGAAATGCAGCCGTCGGCGTCAGTAGTGATTACGGCATCACCGATCGATTGTAGAGTAACCTGAGCGAGTTCTTTTTCTTTAAAAAATGCTTGTTCCATGCGCTTGCGATCGCTAATATCTCGCTGCACCGACACCCAGTGGGTAACGTTCCCGGAGTTGTCGGCAATGGGTACGCTGTTGAGTTCCACCCAATAAGTTGAACCGTCTTTGCGGTAGTTAATCAATTCTAGGCGTAGGGGTTCTCGGCGAGAGAAAGTACGGCGAATTTTAGCGACTTGGGTTGGGTCGCTTTCTGGGCCACGCAAGCAACTGGGGGTTTGTCCAATGATTTCTTCGGGTAGGTAGCCCGTCATTTGGGTAAAAGCTTCGTTGGCATAGATGATGGTGGGGTCGGAGATATCGCTGTCTCCCGCATCCATAATCACGATTGCGTCGTTAGCGTTCACTACAGCAGATTCTAAAAGGTGGAGTCTAGCCTCGGCCCTAACGCGGGTAGCAATTTCGCTTTCTAGTCTGGCGTTAGTCAAGCTGAGGGATGCGATCGCTTTTTCCAATTCCCTAGTCCTTTCTGCCACTGAATCGTGTAGAACATCGATCGCCCCGGACATTTCCATCGGGTCAAGTACACGCAGTATGTTGGTTTGAGTAACTATTCCCAGGAGTTCTCCCTGTTCCCCCGTTACTACCAACCTGCGGACTAAACGCTGGTGCATTTCCTGATGAGCTACCCACAGCGAGTCTTCTTGCTTGAGGCTAAATAAGGGGGTACTCATCACAGTTTGGGCGATCGTCTGCGACAAATCTATATCTAAAGCTTGAAATTCGACAATATCCCGTTCTGTGACTATACCTACTGGAATGGGGAACGGTAAATCCATCGATAATTCTGTTGATTCGGTAATTACTACGCAGCTAACGCGGTGCTCGGCCATCAACTCAGCTAAACTCCTAACTGACGCTGAGCGAGGTGCTTGAATGACTTGTGCCGTCATTACTTCTTTCACGCGCCGCATTTTTAAGATATTTGCCGGTTTCAGCATGGCTTGGCGAATGCTTTCCGGCGTAATTACTCCTAAGAGTTGACCTTGACTATCCAATATTGGCAAATGCTTAATTCTTCGTTGCCCCAGCAGAATTAGGGCGCTGAAAATGTCTTGAGTCTCGGATTTTGTCAGAGTTGCTGCAGGCTGCCTCATCACTTCTGCGATGGTGACACCTTTTAAGTTTTTGCCCGAGGCAATCAAATCGACAAGATCCCTTTCTGTGAAAATTCCTTGCAATTGAGAATGTGAACCAGAGTGCGACGATAATTTTTCTAGGGATTTTTCCACGACAAAGACGCAGATACCTGTCGCGTCTCTGAATGCACTTGAGGTGGGGGAATTTGCGATGTCTGTTAGTGGCTGATAGATATCGGTTGGTGCAATGGCTGCGTTTAGAGAGCAACTTCCGCGCCGTTGGCCCATCAGGGTAATTACTTCTGCTAGTGGGGTATCGGGCGCAACTGTCAAGGGGTAGCGGTCTATTACTTGAGCTAATGTTGGCAGATACTTGGAGGAATCGTTTTTGAGCATATTTAATTGAGTTGTGCGATCGCGTGGACTCTGCGACATTCCAAAAAAGTGCTGATTTCCAAGCACTAGGTGGATTTTTACGGCGCTGCTGAGACCTAATTAAAATTTATTGTTAAAAATGCAGCCGAGCTTGGACTGGGGATCAAGCCAGTGACTGCTTTTTCTCTACCTATAAAGTTATAAGCTTATCTTTATCTTAAATTAATTTTTCAGTCTCGTGACACTTTTATTAAAAACAAAGTATTTTATGTGAACTTTTTGCGATAGGATTATCACTAAAATCATCCCTCGTATTGCGAATCATATCCATCTTCAGAAAGACACATCGCTTGGCTATATTAGCTAACCTAGAAAAGGTTACTACAAAAGTGCACTGTATTAAGTTCGGCAGTGTTAAGTTTTGCGAAATTATGTTTTGCGAGCTGGTCAAGACCATCTATGCGTTTTTGAGGGGAATCGATATCACAGCCAAGCTGTGAAATAGATCGCAACTTGCGAAAACAACCGTGGTAAGATTGTAGATATCAACACAAGAAGTTAAATACAGAGTCTGGTGAGGAAAAAGGATTATGAAACGCAATCTATTAGCCGCTACTTTTTTAATTACTCCCCTACTGTTGGCTGGCCCGGCCCGCGCTGAAAATCCCGTTCAGGTCAAACAGTTATTGTCAACGGGGCAATGTTTTCAGTGCGACTTGTCAGGAGCAGATTTAACTGGAGCACATTTAATTGGTGCTGATTTGAGAGAAGCAAATTTACGAGGAGCAAACCTATCTCAGGCAAACCTCGAAGGTGCTGACTTGACGGGTGCTAACTTGACGGGTGCTAACTTAACCAAAGTTTTCCTGACTAATGCCAGTTTAAATGACGCAGACCTCGATCGAGCCAATCTGACCGCAGCCATCATCAACACCGCCGACGTATCCGGTGCATCAATGGAAGATATGACCATCACAGATGCCAAAATCTACAATACCCAAATCGGCGTCGGCGGCAGCTACGACCAGTAAACTCATTAAAAGAATGGAAAACACTAATTTTGAGGTTAAAAACCCGGTTTCTCTCCAGAAACCGGGTTTTTAGTCTTTTTGTAGACTGCCCCGAAGCCTCACATTTTATGTCGTATTTCAAGCGAAAAATGTGACGCACCCTACCACTAAAAACCCAAATCAACCGCTATTCGGTGCGCGCAAGCAAACCCAGAAAACGCCACCGCATTTAAACCCTGTCCGGGAAAGGTACTGTCGCCCACACAATACAAACCAGGCATAGAAGTTCGATTAAACGGCATTCCCAACAAACCCATTAACTTTTGTCGCGGAATCGGCCCGTAAGTTCCGTCTTCGCGCCCCAAAAAGCGGCGGTGAGAACGCGCTGTCCCCACTTCCATATAATCCAAACCGGCATCTAAACCGGGAAAAATCTTTTCTAATCTTTCAATGATTCTCCCTGCGGCCTCTTCCTTTTTATCCTCGTATTCCTGCTGCGAAAGTCCTTCCCACTCTTCCATCCAACTCGAAGTAAAAGCGTGAACGATGTGATATCCTGCGGGAGCTAAATCCGGGTCGAGCACGGTCGGAATTGACACCAAAACAGTTCCCTCCGGCGCTTCCATTTTGTCCCACTCTTCTAACAAAATGTGGTGGCAGGCGCTACCAGCAGGGATTACGCTTGCTTCCACTCCCAAATGCAAACTCAAGAAACTGGGGGCTTTTTGATAGCGTTGCTGCCATTTCTTCTCGCTAGCTGGCATCTCTTCTGCGGGCAGCAATTTCTCGAAAGTATCCCACCGCGTAGCGTTAGAAACTATTCGCTTGGCGCGGTAAACTTCGCCGGTTGCCAGTTCGACTCCGACAGCGCGGCCGTTTTCTGTGATAATTTTTTTTGCTTTAGCTTTGTATTGAATTTTCCCGCCGCATTTTTCTAATCCTTCGACCAATTTTTGGGCAATTTGACCGACTCCGCCTTTGGGATAATTTATGCCGCCGTAATGTCTGTCGGAAAATACCATTCCGGCGTTAATCATCGGTGTTAAGTCTGCGGGTACTACAGACCAGTAGTAGCATTCCATGTCGATAAATTTCAGTAAAGTCGGGTCTTTTATGTAGCGCCGCGCAATGTCGCCAGTATTTTGAGGCAAATATTTTACTAATCCCAAACAGGCTAAAGGATTTTGAAAGAAGACTCGCACCAGATATCCGGGTTCTTCTAGGGATAGCAATTCCATGCCGTTGAGGCAGTTGAAGACGTTCCAGCATTCGCCGTAAAATTTCTGGATTCCTTGGCGTTCGTGGGGGAACCTGTCGGTTAATTCTTGCAAGTATTTCTCATAAGGCTGGGGTACTTCCAAATCCAAGCCGTCGGGTAGGTGATAGTGAAGCTGTACGGGGTCGGGAATTGTTTCTAGGGTGACGTTGACTGCTTTGAGGGCGCGGGTGAGGAGATTGGTGGTGCCGCGCTGTCCGAATCCAAATATCATGGAGGCTCCGACATCAAATCTGTAGCCTTCTCGATCGAAATATCCAGCACTACCGCCGGGAATTGTGTAGCTTTCGAGCACCAAAACTTTGGCTTTCTTGGCTGCTAGCTGGGTGGCTGTCACGAGTCCGCCAATGCCGGAACCGATGACTATCACATCAAATTCTTGCTCTGTAGGGCCGGAGTTGGGAGAGAATAACTGGGATTGAGTAGGAGCTGACATTGGGTTAAAAATCTTAATATTGAGATAATTTTACAGTCGATCGCTCCAGAAGGAAGAAGTTCGGCAACGGATTATGTAACGGATTTCATTCAGTTGACAGTTGACAGTTGACAGTTGACAGATGAGTGCGACCTCTACCTAAAAGGAAGGGGATTGGAGTAATGAATAGTTTTCTTTTAATTTCTCGCCTTTAAGGGTTCCGGCTTTAAACCAATTGTTTCTGGTAAGGAAGACCGAAGTTAGGCAACCGATAATGCCCGATGCCCGATGCCCGATGCCCGATGCCCGATGCCCGATGCCCGATGCTTCAAAAAGAAATGCTTAAAAAAAAATGCGAGAGCAGTCTACCATTGCCGACTGCCCTCGTCTGCCGATCCTTTGAGAGGAGAACACTAAAATGAATATAGCCTTGTTGCCAACTAATGTCAATACTATTGGTAAAGAATTTCAATAAGCTGGTCTTGAGGTTGGCAAACCAAGGTAGTGATACCATTTGGGATTTGAGATTTTAGATGAAAAAATTGAAGATTGTGATAAGTTGCACAGAGCGATCGATCGCCCGTTCATGAATTCCGCCCCTACGGGGGCTACAACGAAAACGATCGCTCTGTGCATAAAATCCCTGAAACCTAGCAATCTCGGCAATTTCCTCATGTCCCTGCAACTGCGCGTTTACGTTCCTCCACATCCGTTAATTAAACACTGGCTGGCTGTCGCCCGCGACGCGGCCACCCCATCGGTACTTTTTCGTTCTGCGATGACAGAATTGGGAAGGTGGCTGGCCTACGAGGCAATTCGAGAGTGGCTCCCGACTGTGGAGACAACGGTGCAGACGCCTTTGGCACAATGTCCGGCGACGTTTATTAACCCGGAAGCTCCGTTAGTTGTGGTACCGATTTTGCGGGCGGGTTTGTCGCTGCTGGAAGGAATTCAGACGGTGGTGCCGCTGGCTTCGGTTTACCATCTGGGGATGGTCAGGAATGAGGAGACGCTGCAACCGAGTTGTTATCTGAATAAATTGCCGGCGCAGTTTAACCCGGAAACGCGGGTGATAATTAGCGAGCCGATGCTGGCGACTGGTGGCACGATTGTGGCGACAATGCAGGAATTGACTTCGCGGGGAATTGATCCGAGCTTGATTCGGATTATTTCTGTTGTGGTTGCTCCTCCAGCTTTGAAGATGCTGAGTGCAGAGTACCCTAGTTTGATTATTTACACGGCGACGATCGACGAAATAGTCAATGAACAGGGTTTTATTGTACCTGGTTTGGGTGATGCGGGCGATCGAACTTACGGCACATGAACCAGTTTTGTTCATTCAGTTGACTGTTGACTGTTGACTGTTGACTGTTGACTGGTTGCTTAGAGAAGGGTTGACAGCACTTGACAAAAGAAGGAAGAGGATTGGAGTAATGAATAGTCTGATTTTAATTTCTCCCTACAAGGGTTCCGGCTTTAAACCAATTCTTGTTGGTAAAAGCAGGCACAGAGAAAGTTAGAATCAAAAGTACAAGTCAAAAATAAATAGCGTTTAGCACTCATTGCCCGTGAAACTTGATTCTGTTCCGCCAAGCTTGTCTGCTTCTGACTCAGTAAACCTCAATTATGATTTGCCACAACAGGTACAACTACAAATAAAAGAGGTTACTGAGATTTGTGCTGCTTTAACCCCGGAGCCCGCTGAACTCTCAGTGACTGTAAATCCCGGTATTTGTCAGGAACAAAAGAAACTGAAGTCGAAGCAGTGGGCAATTTTTGCTTCGACTTTTGCAACTATTTTTTTAGCTGAAATTGGAGACAAAACTCAGCTCGCGATTTTGCTGATGACGGCTGAATCTCGAAATCCTTGGATCGTTTTTGCGGGTGCGGGTTCGGCTTTGATAGCAACCAGTTTGCTGGGGGTGTTGCTGGGAAGGTGGCTGGCTAGTCGGATTGCTCCGAGAACTTTGGAGAGAGCTGCAGGAGTGATTTTGCTGGCGATTTCGGCGGTTCTGCTGTGGGAAGTGCTTGGTTAATTGTCTGCCTTGTCGGTAGGTCCTAGATTTCTACAATAGCTAACTAAGAACTAAAAAAACATGGACTGGCAACTTTTGGGACTAAGTTTTATTACAGTTTTTTTGTCAGAATTGGGAGACAAAAGTCAATTAGCTGCGATCGCCCTGGGCAGTAGTTGTAACTCGCCGCGGGCTGTATTTTTCGGTACGGCGTCGGCGCTGCTGCTGGCGAGTTTAATCGGCGTAGCCATTGGCTTCAGCACGGCTGAGGTGTTGCCGGAACGACTGGTAAAGGGACTCGCGGCGATCGGATTTGCGGTAATGGGCTTGCGGTTGCTGTGGCCAAAATCTGATGAGGCGGAAGCTTCCGAGTAGGATTGACTGCAATATATCAAGATGGCTAAAATTTCCAAAAATTAACGGCGGGTGTGAATTCACGCCCGCCGCTAATTTTTGAGTTTTTTATCAACTCAACCTCTGAACATTGTGTCGGTTAAACTTGGTTTTGGTAGCACCAGCCCACCAAGGTAGCGCCGAGGGTCAACTTCACAGCTTCCAAGACAAAATATCCTTGGTGGAGTAAATTCATCCCGGCGGGGACTTCTGCTGCTGAATCGAACAGATTTAGCTGCATTCCCAAGGCGCTCATTTGAGGTGTGAGACTGTAGGTGTCAATCAGGGCGATCGCCAGAAGTACCAATGATAATATGATTGCTGTGCGACTGCGCTTGCCGAAGTCACCGAATAAATTGCTCAAAACCATCAAACCCGTTGCTACCACGCCCGAACAGATCAACTCAACGCGGTTGAATCCCCAGAACATCATATTTCCGGCTGTTGCAAACTCAGGAGATGTCATCATTCCCGATACAAACAGGCTGGGCATAATTACTAAATCCATAATCAGGCTAGCGCTGAGCCAGAAAATTAGGGCTACCATGACAATTGCTTGCCAGCGCGGTTTGATTGATTCCACTCTTGATGTTGTAATAGCTGTCATAAAAATATTAGACCCTCTAAAATTTTTTTCTGCCTTTCCTAGAGCTTAACTAATTTTTTCCTAAAATCGTGTTAAGTATTTTTAAATGAATGGTAACTTTTTTAACTGACTTAGAAGAATTGTTAAGCTGGCGGGAAAATGTTCGATCGCGCGATAGAACATTTGTAATTTTAGGCGCAACCGCAGCGGATTGTTTTATAGATAATTAACGGCTAAAAGCTGACGCACGCTACTAATTTAGTCGGTTTTGACACTCCTGGGCCTCAAGGCGTGAGGATTCTTAGTTCAGCGCGAGGACTTAAATCAAGAACATTACTGCACCCGATCCAGAGATCCAATCTCCCTAAGCGTTTACTGCATCTAGTACAGAGGTTCCGACGTGCCCCGTCGTACCTATCCCGCGATTCAGGATATTAATTGCGGCATTACGATCCCTATCAATCTCGCATCCACACTGACAAACATGGGTTCGAGTGGATAGAGATTTTTTAACGACTTCCCCGCAATTACTGCATTCTTGACTGGTGTAAGCAGGATTTACCGCAATAGTTATCCGACCAAACACTTTTCCAAAATATTCTAAGAACACTCTGAACTGATACCAAGAAGCATCGCTTATTGATTTGGCTAGGCAGTGATTTTTAACCAGGTTAGACACTCTCAAATCTTCGTAAACTACTACATCGTTTGATGTGATGGGAGCACCTTGCAAGCTTAATTGCATGGTCTTTACGCTGTCTACTTATTTTGAGATGTCGCTTACCTAAAATCACTCTAGCTTTGCGGCGATTTGACCCACCCTTGACTTTCCGACTTACAAGACGCGCAGCACGTTTTATTCGTGCTTCGCGTCTACGCAGAAATCTAGGGTTAGGAACCATGAAGCCATTTGAATCAGTGTAAAACTCTTTCAAACCGACATCTAGTCCAATCGTTTTGCCTGTCATGGGAGCGGTTTATACTCGTTCTACAGAGATGCAAAACTGGACGTAATATCCATCTGCTCGTTTTACCAACCGCACCCGCTTAATTTTGTCTGGTTGATAAAAATTTAAGTCGCGAGTACCTTTTAACTTCAGTCTGCCAATTCCACACTTATCGGTAAAGGTGATTAATTTCCTATCTTCCGAGAGCTTCCAAGAATTAGTTTTGTACTCAACATAACGACAATTTTTCTGGAATTTAGGAAACCCAACTCTTTTACCTTTAATGCCTTTTTTAACATGATCGAAGAATCGACAAATACTAGCCCATGCTCTTTCTGCACTAGCCTGCCTGGCCATCGCACCTAACTTATTTGCAAATTCAAATTCTTTTGCCCAAATCGCACAATACTTAGAAAGATCGAACCAAGATTTAGCGCCACCATCCATCCACAGTCGGATCGATTTGTTGCGAATGAATTGACAAATTCTAATCGCTTCATCGACTGCCTGGAATTGATCTGGTTTTGCGTAAGCCTTGAATTCGAGAACGAGCATCTTACATTTCCTCCTGTTCCTATGATAACACATTTATCATAGGTAGGAATGCCTAACTTCCTCTAAAAATATGGAGAAAGTCCCCCTAGAAGGGGGAGGCTCTAACCCCAATTTTCTGGTAGGGTGGTGCGTCAGCGGCGGATTGTTCGATCGATATATTGACCGCTACAAGCTGAGACACCCTATTAATTTACCACTAATTGCTAACTCCATCGACCTACAATCTGCTGTATATGCCTAAATTGAAATTTCAACTATCATCTTGGCTTCCCCGTCTCCCCACTCAAGTCTGGATTCTCGCCGCAGGCAGATTCCTCTCCCAAAGCGGCACCGGTTTTACTTTATTTTATGCGCCGATCTTTTTTGTCGATCGCGTCGGTTTATCTGCAACTGCTGTTGGTATCGGTTTGGGTATCGGTTCAATTGCGGGAATATTCGGCCGCGTTTTGGGCGGTTCTTTTTGCGATTCTAAATTTTGGGGAAGGCGGCGAACTTTATTGCTGGCGACAATGATTGCGGCTGTCGCTTCTTTTGTACTGGCGGCAACTAATAATTTCGCCGGCTTAGTTGCAGGAAATGTACTGATGGGTTTTGGCGTGGGTTTGTATTGGCCTCCAACGGAGACAATGGTGGCGGATTTAACGGAGGGCGATCGGCGACAGGAGGCTTTTGCTTTGACGCGGCTTGCTGATAATTTGGGTTTGCAAGTTGGGATTATTTTTGGCGGTGTTTTGATTGCGGTAACGGGGAATTATCGATCGCTCTTTATTATCGATGGTATCTCGTTTATAGTGCTGTTTGCGGTGGTGGCGATCGCGATTTCAGAAACCTACAAACCTTCTACTGCAACAGATGCCAGCCCAAAAAATCTCAAAAATGGCTGGATGGTGGCGTTGAACGATCGCACTTTGCTAGTATATGCCTCGGTAAATATTTTGTTCACTCTCTACATTTCCCAAATTCAAACCACAATGCCGCTGTATTTTAGTAAGTTTGTGCAGGTGGGGACATCGGGAACAGGCTTTTCTACAGGTACAATTACCGTTTTGTTTGCTTTTAGTACATTTTTAACGGTAGCTTTGCAACTGCCGATTGTGAAAGCTTTGAGGGGGTTTTCCCATCCAAAAGCTTTGATGATTTCGGCGCTGCTGTGGGGAATGGGATTTATCGCGATCGGCTTGACGGGAATGGCAGCAACTGGCAATCTATTTTTAGCTGTTTTAGGCTTGAGCTTTTTGTCCTTAGCGACAGTTGCTTATACGCCTTTTGCTTCGGCTTTGGTGGTGGATTTAGCGCCGGAGTCTTTGCGGGGCGTGTATTTGGCGCTTAATTCTCAGTGTTGGGCGATCGGCTATTTAATCGGGCCTCCGCTGGGCGGTTTCGCCTTGGATCAGGGTAAATGGGGGGCGGATAATTTTTGGTTGGGTTTGGCTGTTAGCGTGATATTGGCGATCGCAATTTTGCAAAAGCTCGATCGAATGTTGAAAACGAGAATCTAATATTAGAAATCTCCACAACAGTCAACAGTCAACAGTCAACAGCGATGCCCTGAGCGAAGTCGAAGGGTCAACAGTCAACAGCGATGCCCTGAGCGAAGTCGAAAGGTCAACAGTCAACAGTTAACCGTCAACTAACTAATTTATTTTCGACGATCGCCCAATTTGCGATAAACTTCTCTCAAATCAACTTGATGGTGAGCCAAAGCAACCAAAGCGTGATAAAATAAGTCCGCAACTTCTCCAGCAATTCCATCTTTGTCGTCATCTTTGCAAGCCATCACAACTTCCGCCGACTCTTCGCCAATTTTCTTGAGAATCTTGTTGTCGCCGCCCTCGAACAATTTGCAAGTATAAGAACTTTCGTTAGGATGATCGCGGCGATCGCAAATCACGTCAAATAATTGAGATAACATATCCCCGGGCGGCGGTACAATTTCCCCATCAACTTGGTGAAAACAACTTCTTTCTCCCGTGTGACAAGCAATATCTCCGACTTGTTCCACTGTCACCAACAAAGCATCGCTATCGCAGTCGTAACGCAGCCCTTTGACATTTTGAATGTGTCCCGAAGTCGCGCCTTTTGGCCACAATTGGGCGCGCGATCGACTCCAGAACCAAGTTTGCCCGGTAGAGAGCGTTTTCTGCAGCGACTCCCGATTCATCCAGGCCATCATTAACACCGTACCGTCCAAATAATCTTGGACGATCGCAGGCACTAAACCGCGATCGTCGTAACGGATCTTTTCAATTGGGATCGATCGGCTCAAACTCGATAAATCAGTAGTAGACATAATTTTATTTCAACTTTGTAATATAGATTAACGCTTTCCTGTCGGAAATTGTTTTTTTATTAACCGCAGAGAACGCAGATGAGGCAGAGGAAGAGAGAAGTTTGAGCAAGTGATGGCTCAATTGTCAAGAACTATTTTACAAAAAATTACATTTTAGGGCGATTCCCTACGGGATAGCTTCGCTTCACGGTGCTAGTGCGACAAAGCTTAAAAAACCCAAGCTAGTATTGCTACTCATTGGTTTGTACCCTAAAATCTACTAGAATAGTTTCCTTGAATCGACCTAACCTTTATGTTGAACTGGCTATAAAATTATTCTACCAACAACAGACGTTCACTAAGGAGAAAACATTGGTTTCCACAACCTTGAAAACGAGCAAATCAGAAGAAATTTTCGCCGCCGCCCAGAAGTTGATGCCCGGTGGCGTCAGTTCCCCCGTGCGCGCCTTCAAATCCGTAGGCGGAGGGCCAATAGTCTTTGACAGGGTAAAAGGAGCCTACATTTGGGATGTTGACGAAAACCAATACATTGACTATGTAGGCACTTGGGGCCCAGCCATCTGTGGCCACGCCCACCCGGAAGTCATCAAAGCCCTGCACGAATCTTTAGAAAAAGGTACGAGTTTCGGCGCACCATCGCTGTTGGAAAACGTACTCGCCGAAATGGTCATTGATGCCGTTCCCAGCATTGAAATGGTGCGATTTGTCAACTCCGGCACCGAAGCCTGCATGGCCGTTTTGCGGCTGATGCGAGCCTTCACCGGACGCGATAAATTGATTAAATTTGAAGGCTGCTATCACGGGCACGCCGATATGTTTTTGGTAAAAGCCGGTTCGGGTGTCGCAACTCTCGGCCTTCCCGACTCGCCTGGGGTGCCAAAATCCACTACCGCCAACACCCTCAACGCTCCGTACAATGACTTAGAAGCAGTCAAAGCTTTATTTGCCGAATATCCGGGCGAAATCGCAGGCGTAATTCTCGAACCAGTTGTAGGAAATGCCGGATTTATTGTACCGGATGCAGGTTTCCTCGAAGGTTTGCGGGAAATTACCAAAGATAACGGCGCTTTGTTAGTTTTTGATGAAGTAATGACCGGTTTCCGTATCGCCTACGGTGGAGCTCAGCAAAAATTCGGTGTCACCCCAGATTTGACGACTTTGGGTAAAGTTATCGGCGGCGGTTTGCCGGTGGGAGCTTACGGCGGACGGCGCGATATTATGGGGATGGTTGCTCCAGCGGGCCCTGTGTATCAAGCTGGTACGCTTTCGGGAAATCCTTTGGCGATGACTGCTGGGATTAAAACTTTGGAATTGCTGCAAAAACCTGGCACTTACGAACAGTTGGATAGGATTACGAAAAAACTGTCCGACGGATTGCTGAAAATTGCTAAGGAAGCCGGACACGCGGTTTGCGGCGGGCAAATTAGCGGGATGTTTGGCTTGTTTTTTGCGGCGGGGCCAGTGCACAATTACGACGATGCGAAAAAGTCTGATGTAGCAAAGTTTGGCCGCTTTCATCGCGGAATGTTGGAGCACGGTATTTATCTGGCTCCTTCGCAGTTTGAGGCTGGATTTACTTCTTTGGCTCATACTGAGGAAGATGTCGATCGCACTTTGGCTGCCGCCCGCGAAGTAATGGCAAGTATTTAACGTGTGTAGTAAGGATGTTCGTCCTTAAAACTCAGGAATAAATAATTAAAGTCCTTCCTGTTTGTTGGCAGTAAGGACTTTAATTTTTAACTGCTACCCACTCCGGCTTAAAAATCTGGCGTTGCTTAATCAGGGTATGAAAAAAATAAGTTTTAAATCCCCAAGCTTTGTCGATACAGGTTTCTATGACTGGCATATTTAGCCTTTCATACCGTAAATCAGCAACGCCGATGGCGTTGTTAAACTTGAATATGAATTCAGATTGTTCGCTATCAACCGAATAGGATTTACAGGCTTCAGGGTCATAAACCATAAACCTAGTTAGGGCTTGCTGAATAGAACTAGAAGCTATGACTGCCAAGGGTTTCAAGATTTTTAAACACAAAAAAGTGCTCTCGTTATGACGTTTTTTGGCTCAAAATCCTTGGATTTCGGTGGAAAATTGTGGAGTAAATTTGGGAACCCATCTCCGAATCTCCCATTTTTCAAGCTGTTTGGCACCTAGATTCGATTTGTGGGCTTTTTCAGCAAGCCCTAGTTAAATCATAAATCTCTAGTTGAAAATCGTCAACTTTTCATAAAAACCCGGTTTCTTTCTTGTGAGTAAATCCTGCTTAAGAAAACCGATTTGACTCAGTTTGATTTGCCCGCAATTGGGATGTTGATTCCCGTCTTGCCTTCAGCCACCGTCTCCGTTCCCAATTCACCGAACCAGTGATTAGTAAAACACTGGGTATTAAGCCGATGAATACATAGAGAATACGACTATAAATTCCGCCAAAAAGACCGAAATGAATAGTACCGATCGCAATCATAAACTTTAACATAGGTGGCGGTTCTACAACGCGATTCACTGTCAACACTTCCCCACTATATCGGTTCAGTTCTACATTACTCAGAGCAAATCGAATTGACTCGTGAGGAAGTTGCTTGCTAACTGTAATTTTTTCTGGTTCATGTTCGTCAAAAACTACATAAGTCGTTTTTCCATCCGGCATGGCTGCATCCGCTTTGCGTAACAGTTCACTTAAAGCTATGGGTTGTTTCGCAGGGGGTAAGACTTTTGCCAATTGCGGAGATTGATTGAATGAAGATTGCAGAACTAAAAATGACAATATCGCACCTGTAACAGCCAGAATTAGTAAAAATGTACTTGATAAAATGCCTCCGACTTGATGGATATCGTAACTTAATAATGGTAGTGGTGCAGTCGTGCGAACTGTAAAGCCTGTTTTTAACTTTCGCCAACCACTCCACAATATTATCCCTGTAATTACGATTAGTAAAAATAGCAAGCCAGTTATACCGACAGCCACCATTCCCACTTGACCTATAGCTAATTTGTAGTGGAAGTTATAGAGAAATCCTATTGGTGAATTATCCCATTTTCTCGCTCCCAAAATCTTAGTCGTGTAAGGATTAACAAATGTATCTAAGCTTTCTCCGTCTTGGGCTTTTATTGTGATCTGATAGCTGCCATCCGGCGTTTGAGGAAAGCGAATTGACTCTAAGGGGAAATTAGGATAAGCAGCTTGCACTGGTGCGATCATTTCATCCAGCGATGCTAGCTTTGCTTGGGGAACAACTCGCATGAAAGATGGGTGAATCGCGCGATCTAGTTCCTGGTGAAATACAAGGGCGCTACCACTCAAACTAATCACAGTTAGTAATAGCCCGATCGCAATCGCAATCGAACCATGTATTGTTAGTATCAATTTGCGGATTTTCATGTCTGAAACAGGCTATTAAGGATTAAATGCAACAAGTTTTATGATTGTATTTGACTTGACAATAAAGGCACTTTTTTCGATTCTAAATGTTACTCTCCTGTACCGCATTTTGTTTTGCCACCACCACAATAAGTGGCAAACCAAGGACTAAATTTAGTCGCATCCTCTGGATCTTTGGTCATATTCACCAGCGTTGCAAAACTAGATGGCTTACTGGCATACCGAAAGTGCATATGTATTGGTTCACCCTTTAATTCACCGTGCGGCGGTACGAAACTGAGATACTGGAACTTATTGCAGTTTGGATCTTGCTTTTCTTCTTTCACCAACTCAAATAAATCCCAAGTCATTTTATATTCGGCGTAATACTTGGAATCGCCAGTTGCACCCATGTAGACATACTGGCAGTTGCGCGCGATCGGTTTTTTCCCCGCTGCATCTTGGTAGAAGCTGAATTTCTCCATTTTTTCGACATCAATGCGTTTGGGGTTGCGCGGATCTTTGACAGAGTTTTGGTGTTCTGTGTTGAGATTAAACACGCCATTAAATCCTAAGTAAGGGACTTTATAAGCATTCATCGAGATAACTTGAGTGGCTACAGGCGACGGGGGCGCGACTTTCTGGGACGCTTGCGAGGCTGTTTTTTCAGAGGTACTAGAAGTGTTTGTTGGGGCGGCCCCATCTACCGGTTTATTCGCTTCAGGTATATCTGATGCGGCTTGACAAGCGATCGCCAATACCGCAGTTACAGCTAGAATTGCCTTGAGTTGAAATCGTTTCATGGATATCTCCTGGGATAAAAAATCAAACCTTGATTGAGTTGTTTTTCCTTGGCAAAAAAACATCAAAACCGCACGGAAAATGAACCAATTACTGTTAATGGTTCACCTGGCTGAATGCCAGTTCTACCGGTGGAAGATTCGATGTAGTTGACATTGAACAGATTTTTGATGTTGATGGCAGCTCGCCAATTATCGCGCTGATAAAAAACAGCGGCATTGGGGAGGAAATAACTATCCACTTCAAAGCTGTTAGATAAATCCCCTTGTCTCTCCCCCACAAAGTTAAACCCAACCCCAAAACCTAAACCCTGCAAATCGCCGCTTTGAATTTGATAAGTTGTCCACAGACTAGCGCTATGTTCGGGAACATTAAACAATCTGTTGCCAACTAGATCGCGGTCTGTATCTGCTGTAACTTCAGCGTCAGTGTAGGCGTAAGCAGCAATAACATTCCACCCCGGCAAAATTTGTCCGGATACGTCTAGTTCAATGCCTCGACTCCGCTGTTCCCCAGAGGCAATTGAGAACAAAGAATTATTCGGATCTGTGACAGCAACATTCTGTTTTTTAATGTCAAAGTATGCCAGAGTAGCGAGTAACCTTCTGTCGAGCAACTCAGCCTTGACACCGACTTCGTACCCCGATCCGGTTTCGGGTTCGATCAGACCGCCACCGGCTGTTGTTGCCGAACCTGGATTAAAAGAGCGCGAATAACTCGCATAAAGAGAAAGTTCTGGAATGGGTTGATAAACAATCCCTACACGGGGGGTAAAATTATTGTAATTTTGAGTTGTTTCACCGCCATCTGGGTTGGAAGTACCCGGAATTACTCGGTTTGTTTGCTCTGCGGTGTCATAGCGAAGACCTGCTAACAGCTTTAAATTATCGAAGATGGCAATTTGATCTTGCACGTAGAAACCATATCGGCTTGTTTCTACATCATTCCCTCCAAAACCAGCTAGTGTACCTTCATCTGGTTTGGGAACTTGACCGTAAACTGGATTGAAAATATTGAGGGGAATTGGTGTCACAAAATCACCCACCGAGTAAATTCTGTCATCGCTGTAGCTGATGTCTGCACCGAATATGAGAGTGTGCTCGACTGAACCTGTAGCAAACTCGCCTACGATGTTTGTTTGGAGAGCGTAGTTTTTATTCTGCCCGTCTTGAGAAGCAAAGAAGCGAGTAACGTTGGCAGTTTCATCATCAAAGCCAAATTGAAGAGCGACCACATTGAAATCGAAGTCGTAGGATGAATAGCGAAACGCATTTCGGATTTTCCAGTTCTCGCTGAAACGGTGCTCGAAATTGTAGCCAACATTGAAGTATTGGGTTCCGATCGCATCATCAGGTTCGCTGGCCACGCGATCGGGCGGAACGTCAACAACTCGATTGCCAATAGCAGCAATTCCATTATCAGCAGCCCGCTTATCATCGGTGTATTCAAGAGAAACTGTCAAGTTGGTGCGATCACCAATTCTCCAAGCAAGCGTCGGCGCAATAAACAAGCGCTCATTGTTTTGATCAAAACCCCGATAACTCTCACTTGTTCGGTACAATCCGTTGACGCGATAAAGCAGGCTGCCATCTGAAGTTAAGGGGCCGGAAATGTCAAAGCGGGGGCTGACAAAATTTCGGCTTCCTAGTTGCAGTTCGGCTTCGTAAAAAGGTTCGGACAGCGGTTGTTTGGATACCAAGTTAATTAAACCCCCCGGTTGAATTTCCCCATACAAAATTGAAGCTGGCCCTTTCAGAACTTCAACGCGATCGAGATTGGCGACTTCTGGAAAAGTTTCAAAAGAACCGTACTGCCTGAACCCATCTCGCAAGACAGGAGCATTGTCAAAACCCCGAAGGCCGAAACTGCCGCCTCTACCTGTACTATTTCCGCCCAATGTGACACCGCTAACGTTGCGTAATACTTCTTCTAGTCGCACGGCTTGTTGATCTTCTATCACCTCTTGGGGGACAGCTTGGATAGACTGCGGAATATCGCGGATTGGGGTATCTGTGCGGGTGGCGGAGGAAGCATTGGGCTGTAGATAGGGAGTTTGCTGATTGCCTGTGACAATGATATTAATTTTTTCTGTGCTGACACTCAGAACTAAACCGCTGGTGCTTCTGAGTACACCTGCTGTTGGCAAATTTTCTTGACCCGTGATGCTGAGGCGGATACTACTAGCATCAACCTGAGTCACCGTGACTAAATTAATTCCCTCAAATGGATTTTGGGCGCTAAATTCTTGACCGTCAGGTAGAACTAATTGAGCATTGGCAATATCCGCAATTAGAGTTTTGCCCTCAGTCCTGGTCTTCGCTTGCAGGATTTGCCCCTCTGCTGTTTCTAAAATGACTTCTAAACCTGCCTGTGTTGGGTTCAATCGCACGCCGGTTACTTGTACGACTGATTGAGAGATTTGCACAACATCTGAAAAGTTGGTCAAACTCGGTCTCGACGGATTTAATAAGCTTTCTACACTGGTATTCGGACGAGCTATTTCGTCGAGTTTTGGTATTGCTGCTGTGGGCTCTTTTGCCTGTGCTGTCGGTTCAATATTAGGAATAGGAGAAGGGCGATCGCCATTGTACTCTGGAGCAAATGTCAAGTCAGAATTGGGCTTTTGGTCGTTGTTTTCTGTATTGTGCTTGACTTCTAACTCCTCGCTTTTAGATGAGGGCTTTTCTTCGAGGGTTTTTTGGGGCACGATCGCAGAAGCCATCGCCCACCATTGAGATTGAGTGCGATCGTCCTCTTGTGAGGGATTTATGGAACTCGGATCGGGGGCGCTCTCAGGTGCAGTTTCACCAGAGTCTGGGTTAACGCCGTCAGAGAAACTCCTTGGCCCAACTGCTGCTACGGGCATGATACCAACGCCGAGCAGCGCCACACAAAAAAACGGCAGACACAGTTTCATTTCCACACCACACACTTAAAAAAACTTGAGACTCTACACCATCTGTAAGAGCGAATGCACCGATTGAGCAGCAATCTGGTCACTTGTACTCTGCTGAAAACCTACCAACACAAACACGGAAACCAAGTCTGTTACTCACAGGCGCAGCTATCTGTAGTCGTAGTTTCAATTTAGTTTCCTGACATGAGAGACGATGCTCTCGGGTCGCAGTCAACAATCTAACAATTATTGCATAATATTTGCAATAGTCTTATTAAAATAAATAAATTGTTTGCAAATGTCAAGCAAATATTGATTTTTTTATTGATAAACTTTATTGGATTTTTGGCAAAACTTCACTGGCGGACTTCCGACAAGTTAGGGGCGCTCTTGGAGTCCGCCTCGCTTTAAGCTGCAAATCCGTTTAAAATTGGCTTCTAGATTGGATGAGTCCGTTATTTTTAACCTAAAGCTTATGACTATCGAACAATTATATTAAAAATAATTATGAATTACTGCTGACCAAAATTGATAATTTAGCTTTTAATGACTTCAGATTAATCAAGAATTTATATCAATAAATTTGAGTAACACCTCAAAAAAAGCTTTTGAAGAAACGATCGCAGTTACCGGCCGCGCGATCGTCGATTTCAAGATCTCAGGGTTGCAATGAGTGCAACAAGTAGAATGGCTCAACCTTTGAAGGATTTTTGAGAAATCTCCGGTAAAACAGTTCGACAGCTTTAGACTTCCTGCGCTACAGGTGCCAGCACCAGCCTCATCAATTAGCTTTTACCTTTCTGCAAGACAGAGAAACAGAAAGCTATATTTTATTGAAAAAACACGGTTTCTAAGCACCAGTGCGTCAATCCTACGATCTTTAGTACATCTGCATCGGGAAATTGCAGTTTAAGGGTATGAGAAAATTCTCAAGTAGGAATTCTACTAACTCTCTACTTGATGGTAGCAATCCCTAACTTAGCTCCCTTAATTCGGCGCAATCGATCCATAACTTCCACAACATTTCCGTGATTGACACCTTTATCCGCGTTCAAAATAACTAAAGAAGTCTGATTAGAACCCATCACCTCGCGCACCGCACCCTCAATCTGGTCTAAGTTGACTGGCTTTTTATCAACCATTAATTTTCCCGATTCATCAATGGTGATGGTAATTTTAGAAGGTGCTTCCTGACTTTGAGAGGTTGTCGCTTTTGGTAAATTTACCGGCAAACCCTCAGATTTGGATAAAGACAGAGAAGAAATGATTAAAAACGTCAATATAGCGAATACCACATCAATCATTGGCACGATATTGATCTGAGCAATGTTATCGGGTTCATCGGGTAGACGCATAGTTAGATTCTCTCGGTAGTTTTTCGTAGCGGTGACGGTACAATAATTCTAGCTGCCCTCCAGCTTCCTGAATAAAAGCAATTTGTTGTAAATAAAACCCGCGAAACATATTGGCAAATAAAAGCGTAAAAATTGCCACCACTAACCCTATTGCCGTAGAGACGAGGGCTTCGCTAATCCCACCGGTAACGCCTGCGGCATTGCTGCTCCCGGCTTCTCCCAGTTTGAGCGAGCCAAAAGTGGTAATTAATCCCAAAACAGTGCCGAGCAACCCAAATAGTGGGGAAAGGCTGATAATGGTATCAAATATTGTATTAAATCGCTTCAGGATGGGGATTTCGGCCTGAGCGCCACTTTCTAGGGCCAAACGAAATTCTTCGATGTTGGGCGAGTCTAATTCTAAAGCTTCTAAAAAAATCCGGGCCAAAGGCAAATCGGCGTTTACTTGTAATTTTTTGATGGCGGAATTGGGGTTTTCGCGGTAGAGATTTAGAACTTCTCGCACGACTCGCCGCTGCCGCCGATTTACCCTAAACCAAAAGGCAAGACGCTCTATAATCAACGCGACTGCTGCGATTGACGAGGCAAACAGGGGCCAAGCAACAATGCCTGCGGCGCGAAAAATGTAAATGAAAGTATCCATTAGAAAGTATCCATTAGTTTTTACTCTCGCTAGCTCCGTCGATCGCAGGCTGCCTAATGCTGCAACCCCTTGCGACAGAAGGCTGGTAGATGTTTCTGCGTCAAGTTGGCACAAGTGATTCAGACGGAGAATTGTTTCACTCCTTGGCGCGATCGCGATCGCACTTCCCGCACTACCTGTATCTGAGTATCTTTGCCTGTAGTCGAAATGCTCCTACTGTTATCCCTATCGATTTTTCTGTCATATTACTAAAAACGCTTTTATTGGAGTAAAGCGGAGTCAATTGACGCATATTGATAACCATCCTGTTTGTGCAAAAATTTGACGTTGCTCATATCTTTTGTACTCAGTCGAAAATCACCGATCTTGATCTCAACACCTTTATCTGTTGGAGTCTTGACCCGTCCAACGTAAAGTCCTGATTGGAATCGCTTGCGGTCTTCTAGAAGCTGAATGGCAACAATGTCACCAGTCCTACAATGAGTAAAAGACTGTCTAGGCTTGGCACAAGGAAAACCGTATTTATCATTTCTAGTGGACTGTCGATTTCCTTGTCCTGTTGATTTAATCAGTAAGGGCTGATTAGTTAGCACTTCCAAGAAATCAATCTGACCCACACAAGCCGCATCTAACCAGTGAGTTTTAGGCAGGCTTAATCGAGTACGGTTGTACTTGGTCTGACCACCCGAACCTGTGGAGACAGGAAGACCCGTTTCTTTTAGTCGGTTGAACAATGCCCATCGGGTTGAGTTGACCGCCGCCGCGTCTTTTAAGGGGCGCTTTGCTTGAGCTAGAACCCGCTTCAAAACATCTGGCTTTTTGGCTAAGAAAACGCTAATATCCTGAGTCCCTTTTTTGAGATTGCATTTCTCGCAAGCCAGGCACAGATTAGAGATCCGATTTGTGCCGCCTTTTGCTTTGGGCTGGATGTGTTCCACTTGGAGCGGAACGTTCTCAATTGAGCAGTAAGAACATTTACGATCCCATTTGTTAGGGTCGAACGGGGTATCGCTACCCCGAACTCCCATGCAAAACCGGACGTGATAGTTTCCCGTCATCCGGC
>NZ_JAUBRH010000064.1:0-34345 GCF_036701775.1 Microcoleus sp. N9_A2
TGTTTCCTATTTTATGACACTTTGTGTACTCTGCTTACTTTTTTTTCTCTGCTACCCCTACTTATTGAGCGGATACAAATTTTGTTTAATCTAGCAATTATAACCTACATGAAATGACTTAAAAAGGCGGAATAGCCGATGGTAAACCAACTCGCATAAATAAACGTGCAAATGCCTGAGAAAAGTGTTCTAGGTAAGGAGATTTTAATCGCCAGCGATCGTTTAAATTACTAGCGTGTTTCAACACATATTCGTAAGGCAAGGTTTGGATTTCTCTAAAATTTACAACCAGTGATTCTTTGTTATTATCTGGGTTCGTTGGTGATGCCAGCAGGTGCAAACCTTCTGTTCTCCCTCTTAAAACTTCATTCCATTTTCCTTTTTTCTTAAATGCTTCGTTATTTTCCTCAAATTCTGAAATAGGGTAAATTGCACACAGGACTACCTGAGCTACTTTTTTATTATCCAGATCGCAGCTTTGGGTGAGAACAATTAAATCGAGTTCATTAACTTCTATTTGTACGTCTTGAATTTCACTGTTTTTGCCAAAATTTGTTGGGTCAAATACTGGTATTGGTACGAGACACCCAGGCAGGTAATCACCTTGCCTGAGAGTGGATTCATTGACCTGCACCCAGAAAGGCTCTACGCTCATTCTTCATCGAAAATATACGGCAGAGGTTTTTTACGCCCTTTGAACTGAGCACGCATCATTACTCGTTCCGAACGCTTTGGCGGTACTGGCTGCCAGTCTATTTCGCCAATGCTTTCTAGAGTTTGTAAGTATTGTTTGACAACTGTTAAATTCCGCAACACTTCATCAGCTAGTGCTGCAAGTTTTCGACCTTCAGGACTTTGTAATTGAGCTGTGGCTTTTGGCTCTAACACCAGCAATTTTGGTGATGGTGAAACGCCCTTAGGACGTAGGGGGGTAATTGTAGCCATCAGTTAATCGACTCCCTTATGCGTTCTGTAATGCAAGCTTCAAAAGCTATGTTTTTTTGTTCGTGCATTTGTTCTAAAATGTGCCAAAGCCCTATTTCATCAGGAGGAATATACCCTTCCAAAAATAGGTCTAAATCCAATATTATAGAAACAAAATCAGGTGTGGGAGGTGGAACTATTGCTTGATTAATAACCAGCATTGTTCCCAAGTTTTCTTGCGGAATTTGTAGCTGCATAAAGTAGCCACTTAATCCTTGTGGCAAGTCAGGGGAAACTTCCGGAAATGTCCTCAAATACTCTTTGAGATCGCCAATCGGTAAAGGAATATCTAGCCTGTTAATATACCTGAGTGCTAAACGAACAATTGCTTCTGGATGTGTCACCGACTGATAGATATTCCACAGTCGCTTTGCTTCATCCCGAAAATTTTCCCAACAGTCGTAAGGGGCAAGCCGACTGAATGCGAAAGCATCTAAACGCAGTTGAAGAATTTGTTTTTGGTCGCCGCGGGAGGCTATATAGCCAATTGGAGATTGGCTGGCTGTTGCCCCAACACTAGCACCTGCCATCATTTGTCCCTGAAAAAGTAACACCTCTTCACGCTGAGGATACTCAGCCTGAATGCTGGAGTACACCTGCGCCAAATTGTCAAGTTTAACTTCTGGTGGAAGTTTAACTTGTATATCAATCAAGGCTTCGGTGATTGGGGCGTGCGAGTAGTGTTTTGGTGCTTGCATAATAACTATTGTAAGCTGCATTGTCAAAAATAGCAAGACAGGTTATATCATTTGAGAGTTTAAATTTTAGATGACTTATTAATCAAGGTTGGAAGTTAAAAGATTTCATCCTAATTTCATTTTTGGGTGTCAACGTAAATTGAATGACTATTTAACGTCGCTCGCCCAACGGTGGCTGGTAGTCATCACCTCTATAAAATCATAAAATGTTCAGCACTATTCTTAGATGGGTAATTAACCGCCGCTGGCTAGTTGTTATCGCCACCATTATTATTAGTCTTTGGACATTGTATATCATCCCCCAAATGTCCCTTGATGTCTTCCCGCCTTTTGCACCCCCGCAAGTCGAAATTCAGACGGAAGCACCGGGTCTGGCGCCGGAAGAAATCGAGTCTTTGGTAACACTGCCGATCGAAAGTGCAATTAACGGAACTCCTGGGGTAACAGCAGTGCGATCGTCTTCCGCTGTGGGCCTTTCTGCCGTTAAGGTAATCTTTGATTGGGGAACTGAAATTTATCAAGCGCGCCAGTTGATAACAGAACGGTTGCAGCAAGCTCAAAGCAAACTCCCGGCTGGGGTAGAAACACCGCAAATTTCTCCGACAACTTCTCCGGTTGGCTTGGTAATTACTTATGCTTTTACCTCGGAAACTACTCCTTTGATGGAAGTGCGCCGTCTGGTTGATTGGCAAGTGACAAATCGTCTTCTGGCAGTGACTGGCGTTGCTCAAGTTGTGGCTTACGGCGGCGATCAGAGGCAGTATCAAGTATTAGTACAACCAGCCAAACTGAAAGCATTTAATGTATCTTTGCAGCAAGTATCCGAAGCTGTAGCGGCGGCGAATGTTAACGCGCCGGGAGGGTATTTAATTACGCCGGATAAAGAAACTTTAATTCGAGGCGTGGGGCGGATTGAGTCGGTGGAAGATTTGCGGCAATCTGCGATCGACTCTCGCCACGGAACGCCCGTCAGAATTGCTGATGTCGCTGATGTCAAGATTGGTGCTGCAATCAAGCGGGGCGATGGTAGTTTTAATGGCAAAAAAGCTGTGATTGTGATGGTAAATAGGCAGCCAGTTGCTGATACTCCGACGGTAACTAAAGCGGTTGAGGCAGCAATGGCCCAGGTGCAGCAAGCTCTGCCCAAAGATATTAAAGTTACTGTGACTTTTCGACAGGAAGAATATATTAATTCCTCGGTGGAGAATGTGCGATCGGCTTTAGTTGAAGGTAGTATCATTGTCACCATTATTCTCATCCCGTTTTTGATGAATTGGCGCACTCTGGCGGTTGTTTTGCTAGATTTCTTTCTGACTTGGCTGTTGGCGCTGCTGGCGATGTATTGGCTGGGGCTGGGATTGAATACGATGACTTTGGGCGGTTTGTCGGTGGCGATCGGAACTGCGATCGACGATGCGATTGTTTATGCTGAAAATACCTACCGCAATTTGCGAGAAAATACTGCTTCTGGGCATCCGCGCCCGGTGATGGATGTGATTTTTGATGGCAGTCAGGAGGTGCGCGATTCGTTAATTGGAGCAACTGTTATTGGCATCGTTGTGTTTTCACCAATTTTTACTTTGCCCGGTGTTGAAGGTCGGATTTTTACGCCGATGGGAATTACTTATTTGGTAGTTGTGGTGATTTCTAGTCTGGAATCGCTGTTCATTTCTCCTGCTCTTTGTGCTATTTTATTGCCGAGCAAACGCATGAGTGCTGAGGAACCTTGGTTGCCGAGATTTTGCAAGCGCATCTATCACTTTTTTATCGAATTATCAATGCGCTATTCGGCGATAATTTTGGCTTTAGCTACTGCTAGTATGGTGGCTGCATTAGTGATTTTGCCTTCCTTTGGACGAGTGTTTTTGCCGGAGTTTCAGGAGCAAACTTTGGTGAATACTATTCTGCTTTATCCGGGTGTGTCTTTGGAGACGACGGATAGCGCGGCTTTTGCTATGGAAGATGCACTTAAGGATGATACCAGGTTTGAATACGTGCAAGTGCGATCGGGCCGAGCTCCGGGTGATGCTGATGCTGCGGGAGTGAATTTAGCTCACATCGATATCGGTTTGAGCGAGGAAGGGATGAAAAATAGGCCGAAAACTTTGGAGTCGCTGCGGCAGGAATTTGGTAAATTGCCGGGAGTTGCACCAAATATCGGCGGTTTTATTTCTCATCGGATGGATGAGGTTTTGTCCGGTGTCAGAAGTCAAATTGCTGTGAAAATATTTGGCCCGGATTTGAATCAACTTCGCAGCCTCGGCGCTCAAGTTGAAGCACAAATGAAAACTGTTAAGGGAATTGTGGATTTGCAACTAGAACCGCAAGTACCAGTCTCACAAATTCAAATTAAGTTTAACCGCCAAGCTGCGGGTAGATATGGTTTGAAAATTGGAGAACTTTCGGAAATCATTGAAACAGCTTTAAATGGCAAAGTTGTATCACAAGTTTTGGAGGTGCAGCAAACTTTTGACTTAGTTGTTTGGTTGCAGCCTGAAGCCCGAAATAACCTCGAAACTATTCAGAATTTGTTGGTTGATACTCCCAGCGGTAATAAAATTCCCCTCGCGCAAGTTGCGACTGTTACATACGGTACGGGCCCAAATACGATTAACCGCGAGAATGTTTCTCGGTTGATTGTGGTGGCGGCTAATGCTAAAGGTAGGGATTTGCGATCGGTTGTGACTGAAATTCAAGCTAAAGTCAAACGAGAGGTGCAGTTGCCGTTTGGCTATTTTATCCAGTACGGCGGTCAATTTGAGGCGGAACAAAGGGCTTCGCAAAATATTATAGTGTTTAGTGCGATCGCCTTTTTGGTAATTACCGTATTAATGTACCTTTCCGTCAAGTCGATCGCTTCAACTGCGATGATTATGATTAATTTGCCCCTCGGCTTAGTTGGAGGAGTAATTGCTGTAGCTTTGACGGGCGGTATAATTTCCGTAGCTTCCCTGGTTGGCTTTGTCACATTATTCGGCGTAGCTACCCGCAACGGCTTGCTGCTAGTAGACAACTATAACTCTAAATTTGCTGAAGGAATGCCCTTTAAAGAAGCTATTGTTAAAGGCTCGATGGAACGGCTCAACGCCATCCTGATGACCGCTTTAACTTCAGCCTTGGGTTTAGCACCTTTAGTTTTAGAAGGCGGCCCCGGAAAGGAAATCTTGCAACCTTTGTCGATCGTAGTTTTAGGAGGATTGTTTACTTCAACTGCCTTAACTCTGTTAGTTTTGCCAGCTTTGTACGCTCAATTTTGGAGGTTTTTACGACCTAAATCAACTCAGCCTGTTGTTGAAGACGGGAAGGTAGTTAATGTGTGATATTTTCTAATTATTGTCAGTCAGCAAGGAGTCAAACCAATGAAATCGCTCAACTCAAGTTTAATTGTTCTAGGTAGTGTCGGATTGCTGTTTTTGGGAGCTTGCAGTAAAGGTGACGAAGCAAACGAGCCAAATACCACTCCAGCATCCCCTCCTGTCGCCTCTCAACCTGCGTCTTCTACTCCCGCCACTGATCCTGCAACAGCAACTAAAGGGGGGCAAGTTGTAAAGTCTGGAGCTTACTATTTAGAGTTTGTACCTGAAAAAGAAGCTACCGGAACTCATTTAGATCTTTATTTGCAAAAAGGGGAGAAAAAGGAACCAGTTCCTAATGCCAAAGTGGCGGCAAAAGTGCAGTTACCGAACGGAAACCAGCAAACGCTCGACCTCAAATATGATGCTGATGGTAAACATTACGCCGTTGTATTTCCAGTCAAAGAGGCAGGAAATTATCCAGTGAAGGTGACTGCGGATATTAACGGAGAAAAAGTTGATGGTCGTTTTACCTTCAATCAATAGATAGCTGATTTCCTAATGCGCTCTAACTTATGGGCGCATTAGTTATTAGCAACAAACAACTGCCTCTTGCATTTCGACTAAAAAGCTGATCGTATTTCGATCGCACTTAATTTTCTATTTCGTTACTGCTGTTTTTTGAAGGGAAAAAATACTCTACCGCTCAAACTTTGGAGATAAATGCCACCCACGGTGATTAGAAACACGAAATAAGCAAGACCCTGCACCAAATAAAGTTTGTCAGTGTAGCCAAACATCGCGCTCAGCAACAAGCCGGGAAACTTTTCTTCGGGAAGCACTTTCGAGGTATTCCACACCATCGGCCCGAGAATGCAAGAGTGCTCTTTGGCAAATCTTTCGTAATAGAAACACATCCCCGCTGACTCGCGATTGGCTTGCGATAAAATATTCACCGCGCTGTCAAATAATCCCAAAGTAGATACGACTAAACCCGCTACAATAAAGAGCAGTAAAATGCCCATATACTTAAAAAACAGGCGGATATTAATTTTCACTCCCCATTTAAACAGCAGCACGCCAACTCCGGTGGCTGAAAGTATTCCTGCCAAAGCGCCGAAGGCTGGAAGAATGCCTTGTTGAAACTTAGCGACAACAAACAAAACGGTTTCAAATCCTTCGCGCAAAACTGCAATCAAAACTAAACTAAATACGCCCCAACCTGCATGAGAATTTTGCGTTAAGGCAGCACTTACTGCGCCTTCGACTTCGGCTTTCATAAATCGCGCTTGCTTGGTCATCCAGAGCAGCATCCAGCTCAGCATTGCGATTGCTAAAAGTCCAAAGGTTGCCTCTAGCAGGGATTCCATAATTGGCGCAAAGGGCTGATTGGATGCGGACAAAATTTGAATTGTCCAGCCGAACAGTACACCTATCAAAGCGCTGGCAATAAGTCCGACGGCGACACCGCCAAAAACCCAAGGATTTAAATAACTTTGTCCCGATTTTTTGAGGCAAGCTAGAACGATTCCGACAACTAAGGCTGCTTCGACTCCTTCGCGGAGAGTAATTACAAAGGTGGGCAATGCTTCGCTAAAATTCATTTTTTTAATTAGAAGGAAGAAGGAAGTTCGGCAACGGATTATGTAACGGATGTAACGGATGTAACGGATGTAACGGATGTAAGTCCCTCGGAAGAGGGAAGAGGGAAGAGGGAAGAGGGAAGAAGGCTTTAGTTATCCGGCGACTTAAGGAAGAAGGAAAAAGACTTACTTAATTTCGATAATATTTGAAAGGTTTGTAGTGCGGACTTAAGTCCGCAAGATTGGAGCGGACTTAAGTCTGCACTACAAACCTTTTTTAGGATGCTGGTTTGAAAACTTTTTGGCTGTCGCTTTCTATCGTTTTAACTAGCTGGTTGACTTGTTCGGTGGTTTTGATGGGGGCGGGGGGTGCGATCGCCGTTGGCCAATTTGTCTTAAGTTCAGTCATGTTGGCAACAATTGCTTTGTCAATCTCAGGGCTGGCTTTAGCCACTTGATCGGCAATATCTTTGTACAACATTTCCGCGTACATGACAAAACCCCGCGAATCTTGATATTCAATAATTGCGGAAATTTTGCCGTTAGCAACTGCGGCTCCGTATTCGGAATTAGCTGTATCCAGCAAGCCGTTAATCACTTGCAGCACGAATTTCGGATCTTTTCGCTGCGCTTCGGGAAGAGCGGCAATTGCTCCGTCAACTGCTTGCATAGATGTGTCAAATTCCGCATTCACTTGAGCCGGATCTTTTGCACCCGCTTTAACTAAATCCTGCAATTTAATTAAAGTAGCCTTAAATTCGGGAATTTTACGCTCGTTTAGCTGATCTTCCACATCGGCATAAATTTCTTCGACTGGATGCCCGATGTGAGGTTCGGCTTGATCGGGTTTGCCTTGATCCAAGAGTTCTTTGGCTACGAAAAGATGCCCTTTCATCAAGCCAAGTTTAGTCATGAAGTCTACATCTTTTGGCTCGCCTGTCAGCACCACATTTTCAATAGTTACCAAGTCTTTGATTTGGTCGAATTGGGCTTGATTTATGACATTTTTAGAGACCAATTCTTCTGTTTTTCCGTAAGGGCGGCTGGCTTGAATTTTGTTAGAAAGTGCCGGGATTCCTAACTTGGCTTCGAGTTTATCTAACTCGGAAAGAATGGCGGTATTAATGTTAATTCCGCCTTTGCCGCTGTGATTCATGCTGTGGCCGCTTGTTGCTGCAGGACTAGCAGTGGCGGTGGGTGAGGCGGTGCTGCCGGTGTTGCTGGCGGTGGGGGTGGAAACGCAACCAGCCAAAGCAACGAGGATGGCTGTAGCAGCGGCTGTCGGTAATTGGCGAAAGGATGGTAACATGGCAGTTGATGATTTTTGGGTTAGGTGCAGTAGGACTCGCCTGTTATTAAGAAAGTTTCCTAATTATTTGCGAGTTAATGATTCTACCTATTTATGAGAAATTTTGGTAGATAATTTAAGATTTTCTTAACTTGAATCGGCGCCGATCGATCGCGATTTGGGTTAAGCGATGACTTCAAATAAACCCATGCAGCCTGCTTCGGCGATCGCATCTTGATGGGGATGAAACATAAATTTTCCGGCGTAGCCGTAGGTAAATTCTAAGATATGTCTTTCAGCTACTCCCATTGTAATGACATCAGTTCTTTCACTGGGAGTCAAAGTCATTCCCGTGCGGTACACATCAAAAAAGTTGGCGTGCAGGTGAAAAGTCACTGCCGCTTCGTACTCAATCAGGTTAAGAACGTACAGCCGGATTAGCTGATTTCGGTAAATAGGGATCGGGTTGTTCATGTAATAATTGGGCAACCCGTTAAAAGCGTAAAGTTCGTTTTTTTCGTCGTCGTTTACGTCGTATCCTCCCATGATTAACATGATTTCATCCGCGGGAGGACGGGGTTTTGGCGGATCGATAATGAACATTCCATAAAGTCCTTTACCTATATGGCGAGTTACAGGAGCAATATGGCAGTGATATAGATGCACTCCGTAAGGATTGGCATCGAATTCATAAATAAATACCGAACCGTTTCTCACTGGCTTAACGCCATCCATTTCGCTGGTATGAATGCCGTGAAAGTGCAGCGAGTGAGAATGTCCACCTTTGTTAGAAAAGATGACGCGGATGCGATCGCCCTCAGTTGCCCTTAATGTCGGCCCCGGCACGCGATTGTTAACGTTCCAGGTGTTGAAAGTGACGGCGCTATTAAGTTGGACGATCGAAGTATTAGCTTCCAGGCGAAATTCCCGAACCGTGCGCCCGTTTTCGCGCGTCACCGTGCCGTAATCAAAATCGCGCACAATTTGCATCGGGTTGATATTGCTGACGGTGAGTGCATCTGCGGGCATGGGCGGTATTCTCGCGACTGATGTCGGTTTGCGAGTCAAGTGTTGAAGTGCGATCGCGCCGCCCGCTACCCCAGCACCAGCTATTCCTAGCTGTAGCAGTTGGCGGCGACTCCAGCGCCCAGCCTTTTTAATGGCGGGACGATCGGATAAATCTGTCATACTTATTGAAAAAATTTCTCAAAATTTAACTCATGGTTGATTATAAGACATTACCAGCTTGTTGTCAATTATTGTCAACTGTTATCCTTTTCTGGGAAGTCAGAAGATTTCATGCTGATTTCATCTCAGTATGTGAGGTTAGATGTTGGGGTAGATGCTGCCGATCGCTAACAATGTATAAGGATTTACCGCTATAAATTAGAGTTATGAGAGTTTTGCTAGTTGAAGATGAGCCAGATTTAGGGAAAGCGATCGATCGCACTTTAAAGCAGGAAAAATATATAGTTGATTGGGCCCTAGATGGCAATGAAGCTTGGGAATATTTAGACAGTCAGTGGACGCAATATAACCTGGCTATTTTTGACTGGTTGCTACCAGGATTGTCAGGATTGGAACTGCTGCGGAGATTGCGTGCTAAAAATAGCGCCCTGCCCGTCTTGATGCTGACAGCAAAAGACCGTATGGAAGATAAAGTGGCGGGACTAGATGCCGGGGCTGACGATTATTTAGTTAAACCGTTTGGCATGGCGGAACTGTTAGCAAGATTGCGGGCTTTGCAAAGGCGATCTCCCCAAATTCAACCGCAACAGCTACAGGTAGGGAATCTAGCCTTAGATTGCGGGAATCGCACTGTTTGTCATCTCGATAGAAGTGGTAACAGCCAGATAATTTCTCTAACAAACAAAGAGTTTCAACTGCTAGAATACTTTATGAAACATCCCAACCAAATTATCACCACTGACCAAATTCGGAATCAGCTATGGGAGGCGAGTGCAGATACCTTTAGCAATGTGGTAGCAGCTCAAGTGCGCTTGCTGCGGCGAAAACTTGAGTCTGTTGGCGCCACGAATTTAATTGAAACCGTACACGGCGTCGGATACCGAATGAAAAGGGGAGAGATATAAATTTATCGTTTGGTGGGGGCGGGTTTTTGAGATTGTTTGTTTTTTGCTGAATTTTTGGTAAACCTGCCACTACAATATACTTTGTTAAATATTAAAATTTAGTGAATTTAATGTGAATCAAAACAAACTATTTAACCGAACTCGCTGGCAATTAGCCATTTCCTATGCGGCTGTAATGGGTTTGATTTTAAGCTTGTTGGGATTTGGCGTATACAAGGCGATCGCCCACGCGCACTGGATCGCCATCGATCGCGAATTAGAATCAGTAGCGGGGACGCTACACGACAGCCTCGAAACAAAATTGCAGCAGCCCGGACGCCTAGAACCAATAGTCAATGAGCTTTTGCCCAACCTCCGCGTAATAGGAGTGAATGGCCTTAAAAAACAGTTACCAAGCCGCCATATTTTAAGCGCTATCAACCAAGGCTATTACTATATTCGTTTATTTGATTATTCGGGAAAATTAATTGCTACAGCAGGCGCTTATCCCGAAGAATTACCAGCAAAATTTAACTCCCAATACTGGCAAACAATAACTGACACCAAAGGCAATGTTTATCATCAAATTTCTGTAGCGCTACATACCCAAACACAGCAAGATTGGGGATATTTTCAAGTTGGGCGGAGCTTGCAAGACTTTAATGATTATCTCAGTACAGTGAAATGGGTTTTGAAATTAGGATTGCCTACAGCATTAATTTTGATCGGCTTTGCTAGTTGGTTATTGGCCGGATTGGCGATGAAACCGATTTATTATTCCTACCGACAAATCCAACAGTTTACAGCGGATGCTGCCCACGAATTGCGGACGCCTTTAGCGGCATCTCAAGCAACTGTAGAATCGGCGCTGTTGACGCCTCAATTAGATGAAAAAGAAGCGCGGGAAATTTTGCAAACAGTCGATCGCCAAAACCGACGGTTAACTCAGTTAGTGGCTGATTTGCTGCTGCTGGCTCGCATGGATAATCAAGCGATACGCGATCGCCCTCAATTGTGTTGTTTGAATGACTTGGTGAGCGATTTAGTAGAGGAATTGGCAGCTTTGGCGATCGCTTCTAAGGTAGCCATAACCTCGTCCGTGCGGGTGCAACAACAATTAAATGTTGTCGGCAATTCCGACCAACTTTATCGCTTAGTTGCTAATTTAATTGTTAATGCCATTCAATACACTCCGGCGGGCGGGAAAGTAACAGTTATTTTAGATTGCAATCACATCGAGGCGATCGTTCAGGTTCAAGATACCGGTATTGGGATCGCGGCGGCAGATTTAGAGCGAATATTCGATCGATTTTACCGAGTCAACAGCGATCGATCGCGCCATACAGGCGGTTCGGGACTGGGATTGGCGATCGCCCAAACCATAGCCCGCGCCCACCGCGGCAGCCTCAGCGCCCGCAGCCAATTGGGTTCCGGCAGCACCTTTCTCCTGCAGTTGCCTTTGTGAGCTACTATGTGAGGGCAACTGACATCTTGCACCATGTTCGCTTAACAGGCCTTTCGAGCCTGTCCGACAAAAAGTGAATTATCTTGTGGGGAGTAGGAGTTGGCATTTTCTAGCCCGCCCGTGAAAGGCTGATTGAGAATTGTGCAAGATGTGGGGAAAACCGAATCATCTTTTTGTGGTAATCCCTTTTGCAGAAGAGAGCACGATCGCCGAAAATCATTAAATAGCTATTTCTAAGCAATTAGCAGTCATCAGAGAGAAAAATTATGACAGTTTTAGAACAGGGAACAATCTCAATCCATACCGAAAATATTTTCCCGATTATCAAGAAGTCGCTATATACTGACCACGAAGTCTTCTTGCGGGAACTAATTTCTAACGGCGTCGATGCCATTGCCAAACTCAAAATGGTTTCCCGTTCCGGAGAGTACAGCGGCGACATTGGCGAACCGCACATCAACATAGCAATTGACAAAGAAAACAAAACCCTCTCAATTTCCGATAACGGCATCGGCATGACCCTCGACGAGGTAAAAAAATACATCAACCAAGTCGCTTTCTCCAGCGCAGAAGAATTTATTCAAAAATACCAAGGCAGTGGCGACGACGCAATTATTGGTCACTTCGGCCTCGGTTTCTACTCTTCTTTCATGGTGGCTCAGAAAGTAGAGATTGACACTCTTTCTTACCAAGAAGGCTCCCAAGCAGTACACTGGTCTTGCGACGGTTCCCCAGCTTTTGAACTATCAGAATCCGCACGCACAGAACGCGGTACTACGATTACTCTGACACTCCAAGACGAAGAACAAGAGTATGTAGATCCCACCCGGATTAAGCAGTTAATCAAAACTTACTGCGATTTCATGCCTGTCCCCATCAAATTTGAGGGAGAGGAAATCAACAAGCACAAAGCAATCTGGCGGGAATCAGCCAGCAATTTGCAAAAAGAAGATTATTTGGAACTGTACCGCTACCTTTACCCGTTCCAAGATGAGCCGCTGCTGTGGGTACACCTGAATACAGATTATCCTTTCATTGTCAACGGGATTCTTTTCTTTCCCAAATTGCGGCCGGATGTTGATGTTACCCAAGGCAATATTAAGCTATTCTGCAACCAGGTTTTTGTCAGCGACCACTGCGAAGAAATTATCCCGAAATTCTTGATGCCACTGCGGGGAGTTATTGACAGTACCGACATTCCGCTGAACGTTTCTCGCAGTTCTTTGCAAAGCAATCGCACGGTGCGGAAAATCGCTGACTATATTGCGAAAAAAGTGGGCGATCGCCTGAAAGAACTCTACCGCGACGACCGTGACGAATACATCCGCTGCTGGCAAGATATCGGCACTTTTGTCAAGTTCGGAACTCTCAACGATGACAAGTTCAAAAAGCAAGTCGAAGATATTTTAATCTACCGCAGCACCTACGAACCAACAGCCGAGAAGCCAGAAACTGCAACGCCAGAAGTTCAGGTGCAAACAGAGGAAGGAGATTTATGGCAAGATGTCACTCCGAAGTCGGATAATTCTCGTTCCACGCAGCCTTACACAACTCTAAAAGAGTATTTGGAACGCAATCAAACACGTCACGAAAATCGGGTGTTTTACTGCACAGAACCTGCGTCTCAAGCAACTTACGTCGCACTGCACAAAAGCCAAGGTTTAGAAGTGCTGTTTATGGATTCTTTCATCGACACGCACTTTATCAGCTTCTTGGAAAGAGAATACTCAGATGTCAAATTCTCGCGGGTGGATTCGGACATTGACGACACGCTAATTGACAAAGAGAAAGAAGCGGAAATTGTCGATCCGGCGACGAATAAGACTCGCAGCGAACAAGTTAAAGAAATGTTCCAAAAGGCTCTCAATAAGCCGAAAGTGAACATTCGCACTGAAGCTTTGAAGTCTGACTCTACGGAGGGTGCGCCACCTGCGATCGTACTTTTACCGGAAGCTTTGCGCCGGATGCGCGACATGACGGCGCTTTTGCAGCAGCAAGCCGCCGAATTCCCCGAAGAACACGTTTTGTTGGTGAATACCTCTCACCCGCTGATTCAAAATCTGGCTAGTTTGAGTCAGGGTGCGATTATTCAAGGCGGCGGGGAGTCTCCGTCGGCTGAGTTGGCGAGTATGATTTGTCACCACGTTTACGACTTGGCTTTGATGGCCCAGAAGGGTTTCGATGCTGAAGGGATGCAGGAGTTTGTTGAGCGATCGAACAATGTCTTGACAAAATTAACAGAACGTGCAATGTAAGAACCCGCCCAACCCCCTTGCTAAGGGGGGAGCAGCAGAGTTTGCTTGTTGCGGTCTCTGCTGGAAACAGCAGGTTTGCTTGTACCCCATTCAGCAGTGAGGCTACAGGGTTTTTCTTGTCCCCCCTTTTTTTGGGGGGGCTAGGGGCGTAGTCCGCGATTGCTCTATAATAAAAGGCTGCATCACAAACAAGTAGTCTGGAGGGCAATATGTCACGGAAATGTCAGCTAACGGGGAAGAAGGCGAATAACGGTTTTGCGGTTTCTCACTCGCACCACCGCACTCACAAGTTGCAAGGCGCAAATTTGCAGTGGAAGCGGGTTTGGTGGCCGCAGGAGAAGCGCTGGGTAAGATTGCACCTTTCTACAAAGGCGATTAAAACCTTGCAACACAAGGGTTTGGAAATCATGGCGAAGGAAGCTGGAATTAATCTTTACAAGCTTTAAAAAACTTGGCTAAATTAAAATGAGGGCGATCGCACATTTGAGAGTGCGATCGCCCTTACTTTTAGAGAAAAACCTTTACTAGAGCAATTTTCGGCATTGCAGTAAATAAGTAGTCATCTGGCCTTTGCCTTTAACTTCGATAAGGCCGCGGTTTTCAAAGAAATACTTTTCTCGCAATTGCTGATAAGTTGTTTCTGTTACCTGAATACTCCCTGGCTTGCCGTGAGATTCCATGCGGGAAGCGGTGTTAACGGTGTCTCCCCACAAATCGTAAATAAATTTTTTAATACCGATGACTCCGGCGACAACCGGGCCAGTGTTGATGCCGATTCTAATGCTGAAATCTTGATTGTGGATATTGCTGAAGTCAGTAATTGCCTGCTGCATATCGATGGCCATTTCTGCGATCGCTTCTGCGTGATCCGGGCGAGCAATTGGCAGCCCTCCAACTACCATGTAAGCGTCGCCAATCGTCTTAATTTTTTCCAAACCGTGTCTTTCTGCTAGGTTGTCAAATGTCGAAAAGATATCATTCAGCAAAGCAACTAATTCCGTTGGAGTAACTCGCGAACTGAGTTGAGTAAAGCCTACTATGTCCGCAAATAAGACAGTAACATCAGCAAAAGTGTCTGCGATCGTACTGTCTCCCCGCTTCAACCGATTTGCTATTTCTTCAGGCAAAATATTCAACAGCAAGCGTTCCGATTGTTCCTGTTGAACTCGCAGTGCACTTAAAGTATCATTCAGAGCATTAGTTCGTTCTTTCACTCTAAATTCCAACTCTTCATTCAGCTTGTAAAGCGCCATTTCAGCTCGCCTGCGGTCTGTGATATCCGTACCGATTGCCAGCATTCCCACAAAATTTCCTGCCGAGTCAAACAGCGGTTTATTTGCCCACGATACCCAAACCCGATCGCCGCTGCGCCGGATACTTTCATTTTCATTTCGCGTGTATTGTTCTGGGTTTTGCAAAATATCTCTCAACTTTGCTGCCAAGTCATTTCCTGTTGTATCTCTCTGGGGAATAATTGTTCCCACGGCGTTTTTGCCAATTATCTCTTTTTCATCGTAACCAAAAAAAATCTGTGCAAATTCGTTAAAAAAAGTAATATTTCCTTCCGTATCTAGTTTTAAAATAATGCTGTTAGCATTTTCCACTAATTCCCGATACTTAATTTCGCTTTGTCGCAGCGAATCCTCTGCTGAGGCGCGTTCGGCTACAGTGGCGGCCAACAGCAGCGATGTAACTACAATTACGCTCATAAAAGCCTGCAAAAATAAGATTGCCTGATTGATATTTTCCGCTTTGGCAATAAAAGGGCCACCTCCCTGAGAACCGCCCCAAATGGCGATACAGGATACAATGAAAGATGCTAAAACAGCCCCTACCTGGCCGAATTGAATGGTTGCCCAAATTACCAAGGGAAATGGCAAGTATTCGAGGGGATACCCGGAGAGATTACTTTCACTTTTTGAGTTGTAGACGAGCCAACTGACTGTTACTAATAACAGCAGGCATATTCCGGCACTGATTCGATTTACAATTGTTTGACTGCCTGTATTTTGTGGATGGCGTGTGGCTTGTTTTTGGTATATAATCAGCAGCAGGGGAGTAAAAATTACAACTCCCAATGTATCTCCAAGATACCAATTCCAGCGAATTGGCCAATATTCGCTCCACTCAATTAAACCAGTTACACCGAGGCGCAGCGTGCCGAGAGTGGAGTTAATTTGAGTGGCAACTACAGCACCGCAAAAGACTAAATTGACTACATCGATTAGCCGCTCAAGTGAGGGGCGAAAGTTGAGCTTTTGCAGCAAAGTAAAAGCGCATAAAGCTTGTAAACAAGCACAAAAAGCACTAATTATTGCAAGTGTTAAAGACACATTAAGGTTAATAGTTTCGTAAAAAAATACGCCTAAAGCTATTCCCGGCCAAACTCGCCGACCAAATAATAAAAGTGCAGCTTGTGCAATTCCTGCGGGCGGCCAGACGCAGGTAGCTAATTTATTTACGCCGGGGATTGAAACTGCTATTTTTGCTCCTAAAGCGTAAGCAAAGGCAATGGCAGCTATTTTTGCTAAGTATTGCCAATTTATAGATTGAGCAAATCGCAGAAACAGATTTTTGTTTTGGTTCATACTGAGCTTTATATTTTTAACTGGCTATGCCCACAGCCAAGACGATTAGGATCTAATTAATTGCATAAATATGAGCTGAACATTGTTTATTCCTTTTTCCCTCTGTTTTTCCTCTTCCTTCTTCCCTCTTCCTTCTTCCTTCTTCCTTCTTTTACAATTTAATGCCTGTGAGAAAATAAGTGTTCATTTCACCTTTGCCTTTGACTTCGATCGCGCCACGACTTTCAAATACATACTTGTACTGCAATATATCATAAGTTGCAGAGGTGACTTGAATGCTTCCCGGTAAGCCGTGGGATTCCATGCGGGAAGCGGTGTTAACGGTGTCTCCCCACAAATCGTAGATGAATTTTTTGATGCCGATGACTCCGGCGACAACTGGGCCGCTGTTGATGCCGATTCTGATGCTGACATCTTGATTTTGGGTGTGGCTGAAATCAATAATTGCCTGCTGCATATCCAGGGCCATTTGGGCGATCGCCTCTGCATGATCGCTACGGGGCACCGGCAGCCCTCCTACTACCATATAAGCGTCACCAATCGTCTTAATTTTTTCCAATCCGTGCTTTTGGGCTAGGCGATCGAAGGTAGAAAAAATGTCGTTAAGCAACGAAACTAATTCCGGCGGAGAAATTTGGGAACTAATTTGGGTAAAACCGACTATATCGGCAAACAATACTGTTACTTCGGCAAAAGTATCGGCGATGATGCTTTGGTCTTGTTTGAGTCTTTCGGCGATCGCTTGCGGCAACACGTTGAGCAGGAGGCGATCGGATTTTTCTTGTTCTAAGCGCAAAGCTGCCTCAGCTTCTTTGCGAGTTGTGATATCTTCAACAGTACCTTCGTAATAAAGCAAATTTCCATGTATGTCGCAGACAGTATAAGCATTTTCGGCAATCCAAATTATACTGCCATCTTGACGGTAAACTTGAGATTCCAAATCCGATACTTTGCCGTTACTTCGCATTAATTCTATGACTTCTGCCCGCTGTTCTGGGTCTACATATAGCTGGCGGTTGATATCAGTTAAATTTGCCATCAACTCCTCGCAGGAACTGTAACCATAAATGCGAATCAAAGCAGGATTGACGCTGAGATATTCCCCATCGGGAGTAGTTTGAAAGATGCCGACGATCGCATTTTCAAAAATGCTGCGGTATTTGGCCTCAGCTTGTCGCAGCGCTTTTTCAGCGCGCTGGCGTTCCCGCGCTTCCACTGCGAAAGTTACAGAATCTGTTAGAGAAACAGCGAAACTTTGTTCTTCAATAGTCCAATTGCGGGGCATTCCTACGTGTTCCAAACAGAGAATTCCTGCTATTTCTCCGCCTATTTGAATCGGGGTATCTAGCATGGAAGTGATGCCCAAGGGAATTAGGTAAAATTCCTCAAATTCTCTAGTTCTAAAATCTTTTTGCGCGTCAAAGGCAGCAATTGCGCGTTCTTCTCGCAGTGCTTGAAAATAGACAGGATAGTCTGCTTCTGCTAATTCCATACCCTTTGAGTGCTGCTTGGCGGTGCGATCGAACAAATCCAAGCACTCCATCTTAGATTTAGGGCGATCGTACAACCAGACACTCGATCGCGCAACTTCCAGAGTACGGCTAGCAGTTTCAGTTATTTCTTGAAGCGCTTTGGTTAAGTCCCCTTGATTCAGCGCTTTATTTTTGGCTAAATCAATTAATGCCGATTTCTGTTTCTGTAGCTGAATTTCGCTTTGTTTCAGGGCATTTGTCCGCTCTTCTACTCGTATTTCCAGCTTTTCATTCAACTTTTGCAAGGCTATTTCAGCTTTTCGGCGATCGGTGATATCTGTGCCGATGCAGAGGATGCCCTGGAGTTCCCCCGCTGCATCAAACAGCGGTTTATTTGCCCAAGATACCCAAATGCGAGATCCGTCACGCCGGATATTTTCATTTTCATAGTTAGTAAAGCGATCGGGATTTTGTAAAATTTCATTATAAACCAACTCTAAGTTATTCCCTTCGAGGTCGGTTTGGGGAATAATTGTTCCCACTGCATTTTTTCCAAGGATTTCTTCCTGATTGTAACCAAACAATATTTCGGCAAACTCATTAAAAAAAATAATTGTGCCTTTTGGCTCCAATTTGACAATAATGCTGTTAGCATTTTCCACCAAATCTCGATATTTAATTTCGCTTTCTCGCAGAGAATTTTCGGCTGCTGCGCGTTCGGCTACCGTCGCTGCCAATAACAGCGAAGTAATCGTAACTACAGCCATAAAAGCTTGTAAAAATAAAATAGCCTGACTAATATTTTCTGCTTTGGCTATAAACGGGCCACCTCCATTAGAACTGCCTAAAATTGCGATACTTGAGACAACTAACGATGCCAGAACAGCGGCCCGCTGACCGAATTGGAGCGCCGCCCAAATTATCAAAGGAAACGGCAAATATTCAAGGGGATAGCGAGAAAGAGAAGCGTCATTTTTTGACTCAAATACAAACCAGCTCACCCCAATTAATAATATCAACCATACTCCCCGCCAAATTAAATAATTTTTCGGAAGATGTGTTTTTATTTTTAAGCGATCTGCAGTTACTTGAGGACGAAAAATAATGAGGATTAAGGGAGTCAAAATCAAAACTCCCATTGCGTCACCCAACCACCAATTCCACCGAAGCGACCAATATTCTGACAAATCTACTTTGCCAGCCAAATATATGGAAAGCGCGCCGATAGTACAACTGATTTGAGTAGAAATTAGACCGCCAAACAAGATTAAATTAACTACATCTTTCAATCGTTCTAGAGAGGGACGAAACCCCAGCCAGCGCAGCACAGTTGCTGCAAAAACAGCTTGCAGAATAGCGCCAATGTTTCCTCCCAGCCAAAGTGCAAAGATCTGTTCAGTTGGGTTAACAAAATTGAGTATAAATATACCCAAAACAATCGCAGGCCAGACTTTTCTACCAAATAATAAAAGTCCGGCTTGTGCAATTCCTGCGGGCGGCCACACCGAGGAAGCAAAGGGATTGACACCTTGAATTGCAAATGCTAGTCTCGCCCCCACGGCGTAAGCGATCGCAACGACAGTTACTTGGGCTAAGTAGCGCCAAATTCGGGATTGAGGGAATCGAAGAAACTGACTTAGATTCAGATTCATATCGCACCTTACTACTCGTTAATTTAGGGTGCAGGCTGTGCACTTTGCTAGCTGCACATTCAGGATGCAGATCAAACCCACACACTTATGGTTTGATTGTTTTTTGAGATAAAATTTAAACGCATAACAACTGATATTTTGGGCTAATGCAAGGTGCGCGCCGCGCACCTTACTGTTATAACAACTTATTTGATGGCGGCATCAATCCAGTTTTTCAAAGTAGCATTAACTTCCTCAATGAGAATTTCATGGGATTTGTGAGTTGCTCTTTCCACAATTTCAACTTTACCTGATTTCAGCGAACGACCTGTAACAATGCGATAGGGAATGCCGATTAAATCGGCATCTTTGAATTTAACTCCGGCTCGTTCGTCGCGGTCATCTAACAGGGTTTCAATGCCAGATTGATTGAGTTCTGCGTAGAGTTTTTCGGCGACTTCTACTTGTTGGGCGTCGGAAATGTTGGGGATGCTAATGATGGCGTGATAGGGCGCGATCGCCACTGGCCAGATGATCCCGTCTTTGTCGTAGGATTGTTCTACGGCAGATTGAGCCAGCCGCGACACGCCGACACCGTAGCAGCCCATAATTAAGGGCATTTCTTCGCCTTGTTCGCTGGTGTAGGTGGCGCCCATTGCTTGCGAGTATTTGGTTCCTAATTGGAAGATGTGGCCGACTTCGATACCTCTGGCGCTTTGCAAGGTTTGTTCGGGATTGTGCACCGCCCGATCGCCCTTTTTGGCCGTTCTGACACCTACAACCGTTGCTGGTAGCGGAAATTCTTTGTTCCAATTAGCCCCTACAACGTGGTATCCTGACTCGTTAGAACCAGTGACAAAGTTGGTTAGATCGACTGCAGTGCGATCGACCAAACGCAAAAACTTAGAATTTACCTCCTTGCTTCCAGCGATATAATCATCAGCAAGATCCGGAGCCATATAACCCAGAGGCAAAGATTTAGTCGCCCATTTCCCCTGAGCTTCCGCATCAGGAACCGTCAAAAATAAAACAGTTTTAGCTTGATAATTTGGTGCTAACTTCGTCAATTCATTCAGCAACTTTACCTGATTCACATCTTGGTCGCCGCGAATACTTACCAATACCAAAACTGTAATACCGCTGTCATAAACAGCCTGATAAAGCACATTTTTGACAACTTGCGTCGGAGAGCATTTCAAAAACTTGCCCAGTTTATCAATTGTGTCAGTTCCCGGCGTTTCCCGCTTTTCAAAAGTTGCGAATGGCGACGGTTCCGCATCAGCAGGAATCGATACAGCCTTCTCCACATTAGCAGCATACTGACCATCTTCAGTATAAAGAACTTCATCCTCACCCGCTTCTGCCAGCACCATAAACTCTTGAGAGCCAGAGCCACCAATTGCACCAGAATCGGCATCTACTGCTCGGAATTCCAAGCCCGATCGGCGCAGCATATTGCTGTATGCTCGATCCATATCCTGATAAGTTTTTTTCAAACTTTCTTCGCTAGTATGAAAAGAATAGCCATCTTTCATAATAAACTCGCGACCGCGCATCAACCCAAAACGCGGGCGAATTTCATCGCGAAACTTAGTTTGAATTTGATAGAGATGCAAAGGCAACTGCCGATAGGAACGAACCATATCCTTAGCAATTGTAGTAATTACCTCTTCGTGAGTGGGGCCCAATCCCAACTCAGTATCGCGGCGGTCTGTGAGAGAAAACATGATACCTTCAGCTTGAGTGTAGGTATCCCAGCGACCGGATTCCCGCCACAAATCAGCAGGTTGCAGTTGCGGGAGAAGGCATTCTTGAGCGCCGGTAGCATCCATTTCTTCCCGCACAATTTGGGAGACTTTTTTGAGAACTCGCCACATCAAAGGCAGATAAGCGTAAATGCCGCTACCGATGCGCCGAATGTATCCCGCACGGAGTAATAGTTTGTGGCTGGGAATTTCTGCTTCTGCAGGGTCTTCCCGCAGGGTGACAAAAAGCATTTGAGAGAGTCGCATAGCTGATTTCCTTAAAATACCGGATGATTGTAATCTCAGATTAACTTCTGATATTATCAGAACTAAGCCAGATTTGATTAAATCTATGAACAAAATTTGGAAAAATTATCAAAAAGGTATGACAGCATTTGATAATTGTCACTCTCCTACTCTGCAATCTCAGTGGATTGCCTTAAAAGATGAAATAGGAGAATTTGTTAGGGAACCTAACTTGAGCGAAACTTGGGATGTTCTTCATGCTGCTGGTCGATTGGTGTACAAACTAATCGGAATTCCTTTAAATTTAGTTGCCTATCCTACTGTTTGCAAACACAGTCAACGTTTCGAGGAATACGGGTGTATTCGCAGCCGACGCAACTGCGAGGGTAAATGCTGCCAAAAGTTGACAGTTGATGGTTGATAGTTGATAATTAATAGTTGATTACTAGAGTTTTAAACAGTTGATATCTGATAATTTTGACGAGCAGATTTAACTGTTTTTAACTGGTTTAACTGGTTCCCAGCCAGAGCATGAAATTTTCCAGAAGCAGAGCCTCCGCTGCAACAATGGAGGCCGAGCCTGCCGATCTGCATTACCAGGTATAGCTTGGTAACGAGTAACGAGTAGCGAGTAGACGAGTAGTGGCGAGGTTTTTAAACACTTGATAGCTGACAATTCTCATGACTAGATTCATCCACGACCAATTCGCCAAACAGTATCTCAAAGAACTATTAACCCCTCTGGGCAAAGTCGAAACCAGCCTCGACATTGCTGGAGAAGTGAGGCAGATTGACGTTTTTTTTGCCCCCAAAGCGGAACCAGAAGTCGAAGCAACAGCCCTCGGCATTTTGGGTCAAATTGCAGCAAAACCCGCTGTATTGGAACCATTCCGCAGTCCTGTTCAAACTGGAGAAATTCGCAGTTGTTTGGGCAAACTATTTGATGTCCACGCCGAATATGAACGAGTCGCAGCCAGAGATAATAGCAGGATTGCAGAGGCAGACTTGCCACAACTCTGGATACTGTCGCCGACGGTTTCCGACGTTATGTTAGCTGGATTTGGAGCGATTCCCGAACCCGAAAATTGGGTAAATGGAGTTTATTTTCTGAGTCCGTCTCTGAAAGCAGCAATCATTGCCATTCACCAACTGCCCCGCACTCCCGAAACGCTGTGGCTGAGGATTTTGGGGAAGGGAAACGTGCAAAAGCAAGCTATTGCCGAATTGAGAGAATTACCCTCAGATAATTTCTTTCGGTTGAGCGCGTTAGAATTGTTGTACAACTTGCGAACGATTTTAGAAGTCCGTCAAGACATAGATCGAGAAGATCGGGAGTTAATTATGGAACTGTCACCCCTCTATTTGCAACGGCTTGAAGATGCAACTCAGCGAGGTATCCAGCAAGGTATCCAAGAAGGTATACAGCAAGGTATCCAAGAAGGTATCCAAGAAGGTATACAGCAAGGTATCCAAGAAGGTATCCAGCGCAGTCAACGCTTGATAGTTGAGAGTATGCTACAAGTGAAATTTGGCGAGATTGATGAAGAATTAGCCCAAATAATCGAGCCTTTGATTAAACTAGAAAGCCTCGATCGCGCGCGACTGATTAGGCAGCTCGAACGCCCGGAATTACTAGCTCGTTTTGCTCCCAAAAATCAAACGGAATCCTAACTCATCAGCGCGCTCTACAATCTGTAGGGGGCGCTAAATATCACTTTAATATTTATTATATATCGAGAAAATCGGGAGTTAATTATGGAACTGTCACCGCTCTATTTACAACGGCTTGAAGAAGCAACTCAGCGAGGTATCGAGCAAGGTATTCAGCGAGGTATCGAGCAATATTTTCAGCAAGGTATCCAGCAAGGTATCGAGCGAGGTTTTCAGCAAGGTTTTCAGCAAGGTTTTCAGCAAGGTTTTCAGCAAGGTAAACGCGAGATTATTGAGAGTATATTAGAAGTAAGATTTGGCGAAATCGATGAAGAATTAGCCCAAATAATTGAGCCTTTGATTCAACTAGAACCTCTTGAAAGCACGCGACTGAGTATGCAGCTCGAACGCCCGGAATTACTAGCTCGTTTTGCTCCCAAAAATCAAACGGAATCCTAAAAAGACAGCGCACTCTACGATATGTAGGGTGCGCCACATCGCACTTTATTAAGTAACCACGCCCTATTAATTACATAAAAAGTCTTGACGGCCCCTGTGATAATTACTAGCCATCGCCCCCGCCTCAAACCTGCATTTTTTGGGCGAACTCTACGGCTACTCCTCCCAAATCAACTCATTTCTGACTTTAGAGGGATTTATTTTTCCGCTTCCAGAGCCATAATCAGCAGTAAGGATGACATAACTAAAGAACTGATTTACTATTCATCCTTATTTTACGAATTAGGGCTTCCTTAAGATAAAGCCTGACGAAAAAAACCACCATCAAAAAAGTGTCCATTCCCCTAGTTAAATGTTAGGGGATAATTTCAATATGCCTGATTCGGCATCAAAATTTAGGAGGTAATTTATGTTTGAAAGCGAGTTATTAATGTCGCTGTACAGTCCCAAATTCAATATTGCCCAAATGCCGGTGCAAAGAGATGTCCCATTCCAGCACCCGGATGTCGCAGGGCTGATGTTTCTAAGTCCTCAGTTTTTCGTGGCATTAATCGCCGGGGTCATTATGGCTTTCGGCTTCCAATTCCTGTTAACAAATTTCTCGATTGCCGCCAAAATATCTAATTGGGACGACGCTTTACCCGATGATGATGACGATTCCGAAAGTTTTGGTACTAAAATTCGGAAGACTGAAGGTCTAGTGGGCGGTTGGATTTTAGTCACAGTTAACATAGCTTTATTTGTAGCTTGTTTTCTGGCAGTCAAATTAACTTCAATTTCCTCGGTAGATGGAGCGGCAATTATTGGTATTGTCATCTGGGCTGCGTACTTTTTAACCCTGGTATGGCTCGGTTCTAGCGCCGTAGGTTCGATGATTGGTTCCTTGATAAAAACTGCTTTTTCAGGCATTCAAGGCGTCATGGGTACTGCCGGTTCAGCGATCGGCGGCAAGATGGCAGGCGACCAAATGGTCAATACTGTGGAAGCATCTGTGGCTGCTGTCCGCCGCGAATTGAGCTCGGCTGTAGACCCGGAGAGCATTCGCGAAACACTGCAAGATTATGTGGGTTCTTTGCAGTTGCCGAAGTTGGATGTCAAGGAAATTCGCGGTCAATTTGAAAAGTTACTGGGGGATGCCGATATCAAATCTCTGGCGGGAACCGATGTTTTAAAAAATGTTAACCGCCAGACTTTTGTGGATTTGATTAGCAGCCGCAGTGATTTTTCTCAAGAAGAAATAAATCAAGTTGCCGACCAACTCGAAGGCGTTTGGAAGCAAACATTTGGCAAGCAGCAAGAAAAGAAAGACCCGAATTTAGAGTTAGTTGATTTTCTCAAGTTTGCGGCTCCCGATTTGCTGAAGTCTGACGAACTTAACGCCAAGCTGTCTCAAATTCTGGAAAATCGGGACAACAAATCGGAGTCCAGCGGGGGCATGAACCGGGCGATGCAGTTGGGTGTGGAAGCTCTGGTTGGCACTGTTTTGTCGCGGACTGATTTGTCTGATTTGGATGTTGAAAAAATCTCTGGTCAGTTGCAGCAACTAACTGCAAAAGGAAAGGAAAAAGCTAAGTCTTTGAGCGAGAAGGTGGGCGATAAATTGCCTGCACTGCCTTTCAATACAGCTAAGGCTGATGTGGAAAATTACTTACTGAATACTCAACCTTGGCATCTCAACCGAGAAACTATCAAGCAGGAATTTAGGGATGTTATTTACGATCCCGAAGCTTCTCCGGGGGCAGTTTTGCGCCAGTTAGAGATGTTTAATCCTGAGTATTTTGTAGGGATTTTGGGCCGCCGCGAGGGGTTTAGTCAGGAACAGGCGACGGAAATTGCCGAACAGCTTGAAGGTGTCCGTCAAGAAGTTTTGGGCATTGTTCGAGATGCTGCTGGTGAGGAACAGTCTCAAGATTTACGCAGCCGGATTGAGAATTATTTGCGATCGACTGGTAAGGAAGAATTGAATCCTGAAGGTATCGAGAAGGACTTCCAAGCGCTTTTGGACGATCGCGATGCTGGTTTTGAGGCTTTGCGCGATCGCCTGTCGCAATTTGACCGCGATACTTTGGTGCAGTTGCTCGGCCAGCGGGAAGATTTCAGTCCAGAGGAAGCAGATCAGTTAATCGGCCGACTGGAAAGTTCGCGCGATCGCGTAATTGGCAAATCTCAAGAATTGCAAGAGCAAGCGCAATCGAAAGCGCAAGAATTGCGCCAAAAGGTAGAAGAGTATCTCCGCAATACTAACAAGGAAGAGCTCAATCCTGAAGCGATCGAACGCGAGTTTCAAACGCTGTTAAGCGACCCGGAAGCGGGATTGAAAGCGCTGAGAGAACGCTTGTCTCAATTCGACCGCGATACGCTGGTGCAACTGCTGTCGCAGCGCCAAGACCTCAACGAAGAACAGATAAATGGGGCGATCGACAAAATCGAATCCGTGCGCGACAACATTGTCCACGCACCGCAGATAGTGGCGGATAAAGCTAAGGAACAGTACGAGGAAGTTACTGGCAAAATTGGTGAGTACCTACGGAATACCAACCTGGAAGAACTCGATCCTGAAGGTCTGAATCGGGATTTGACCAAATTGTTTGAAAATCCGAAAGAAGGCGCTTTGGCGCTGCGGGAAAGGCTGTCTCAGGTCGATCGCGAAACCTTAGTCAAGTTGCTTTCGCAGCGGGAAGATTTGAGCGAAGAACAAATCAATCGGACGATAGATCGCGTGCAAGATTCGATTCGCAGCATCGTGAAATCGCCCCGTCGTTTGGCATCTCGCGCTCAAAAAACTGTCAAGGATTTCCAAGGAAGTTTGGAAAATTACTTGCAGAATACCAACAAGGAAGAGCTCAATCCTGACGGTATCAAGCGCGATTTGCAGTTGCTGTTTAGCGAGCCGGGAACGGGGATGCAAAGTTTGGGCGATCGGCTCAAGCACTTCGATCGCGGTACGCTGGTAGCCTTGCTGTCGCAGCGGGAAGACATCTCCGAAGAGGAAGCTAACCAAATTGCCGATCGTATCGAATCTGTCCGCAACGAATTTGTCGAACAACTTCAAATGGTGCAAGACAAGTTCCAGTCGGCAATTGACGGTATTTTCGCGAAAATTCGGGATTACCTCAATTCGCTCGATCGACCAGAACTCAACTACGAAAGCATTAAGCGAGACTTCCGCAAAGTGTTTGACGACCCGCAGGCCGGATTTGACGCGATTAAAGAGCGTTTAGGCGAGTTCGATCGCGGTACTTTAGTCGCAGTAATTAGCTCTCGCTCCGATATTTCAGAAGGCCAAGCTAACAAAATTATCGACCAAATTGAAGGAGCCAGGGACAGCGTGCTGTCGCGCTCGGAACGCCTGCAAGAGCAAGCCAAAAAACGCATTAAAGATATCAAGAAAAAGACCAAGCAGCAAGCAGAAGATGCGCGCGAAGCTGCAGCAACTGCTGCTTGGTGGCTGTTCGGTACGGCTCTAACTTCTGTGGTTGTTTCGGCTCTGGCTGGAGCAATAGCAGTCGGCGGTATTTCGGGTTTGTTTAGCTAGAATTTCAACAAGTTTCAATTAAAATTCTCCTGATTCTAGGCTGGCTGTTCGCCAGCCTATTTTTTTGGGAATAATAGCGTATTCGCTCCAACGGCAAAAAATGTTCGAGCGATCGCACTTACGTACTCAAAAATGAACAAAAACTGAATTGCGATCGATCGAACTTGACGCTCTCAATCTAATTGACCTGAGACACACCGCATCATCCTTTAGTTGTAAACTTCCTACCACCTTCGGAGCCGCCACCACTAATTACTGTCGGGTTCATCTCTACCTTCAGCAAGATTCTAGCCTCCCTATTTATTTGATAACTTTTATTCAGTAGCAAAACAAGTTTTTGCCATAAACAAACAGAGCAATACATATTATTTTGGAGACTGAAATGACATTTTCTACTACCAGCGCCTACGACCAAGGAAAAGCCGATATGCAGAGCTTGAATGTAGACGATCAATTAGGTTTGCTGTGGTTTGTTTACACCGAAATGGGCAAGTCAATCACGCCAGCGGCTCCCGGTGCTGCCGGTTCCGAAATTGCTGAGGGTTTGTTCGAGCAAGTCAAGCCGCTGCCCAAGGAAGAACAACTGCAAGTAATGCGCGACATTGCCTCAAAAGCCAATACTGAAATCAGCCGGATGTACGGCTCGATGAGCCCTGAAACCAAGCTGGCTTTTTGGTACTTCCTGGCAGTAGGAATGGACGAAGGAACTATTATTCCCGTACCTTCCGACTACAAACTTCCCGAAGCTGGAAATGCTTTATTAGCAAAGATTAAGGGCATGGATTTTCAGCAGCAAATTGATTTCCTGCGCGGTACAGTTTTAGAAATGGGTGCTGAAGCCGCTTCAGGGGCTGGAATTTAATATCAAATCCTCTCTTCATCGGAGTAGTAAATTCACGGTTGACTGTTGAATGTTGAATGTTGACTGTTGAATGTTAACTGTTAACAGTTAACATCATGTATGAGTGCAACCGGAATTGATTTAATTTCAGTACAATCAGCACGAGCAATCAGAAACCAGTTTTTTTTGCAAACATACTGCATCAACGCTTTTAATGGTGCAAAAGGTTGGTTTAATATTGACCTGCAATTCCTGCGTAAAGCGGGAATTGCAGGTCAATAGCAATTTCCAGCTAATAACTGAATTCAGCAGCTATGTTTCCCACAACTTCCGGCGCACCTGCCATTAAACGCATATGTTCACAGGCCACTGTAAGCAAGGGCTGACCTAAGTTTAAACTGGCAAAATGACTTTCTTCAGTTACTTCTAATTTACCTTTAATCAAACCGAGTCGAGACTGAAATTCTCCTTTGAATAGTAGCAAATTTCTGCGATCGGTGCTGAAAACATTTCCGCTAAAAGATACAGGTAGCGCTAAACTTGGTTGACTGTAATTGAGACTGCACAGTTGACGGTTTGCTTGGCTAACTGTAACTCGGTAGCCTAGCGGTGTTGCTTTTACCGAATCGTTACCTTCCCAACTAAATTGAGCTAATTCTTTAGGGAGTCCCCAAATTGCGCGCCCGCCGGCTACCGAGTTAGGGTTGTCTACGTAGATGTGGGAAATCCAAGCGCCCCATTTTCCTGCATAATTGGCGATCGCGCTTACGACAATTAACTCATTGTACTCCATCACGGAACCCAATCCGTAGGAGGATATATAAACTCCACCTAGGGTTTTTCCGGGCAATACAGAGACTATTTCTAACTCAGATGGAACCAAGGGACGCACCCGTGCCACATCTATTAATTGTAAAGTCTGAACAGCATAACCTTGCAAATTCCAAGGTGCAGGTGGATATACCATTTTCAGGGATTTTATGTGGGATATTTTATACTTATTTTAGCTCAACTTCTAAAACAGCAACTGGTTTTGGTATTTATTTATAAAGTTTTTGGAAAATTATTTAAGTCTTAATGTTTATAGTCTCAAAAAGTACAAAGTAAAAACCTTTGCCGAAAATCAACCCTCAGATAGCATTAGCGTAGAATATCGCCGTCCTGATGTTGGCGGAACTTTCGAGTGTTACCTTCCTGGGGAGAAAGTCTTGAAAGTTCCCTTCCTTAAGGCGAAAACATGAGTCGTTCAACCTCAAACCCTACTCCCCTTTTAAAAGGGGATTTAGGGGGTTCTTTATCTACTTAGTCGCATATCCCGTACTCACCAAAAACTCGCGCAATTTCGCAAAGAATTGATTGCGATCGCGCCCTTGATAAACTTTGTCCAACAATTGCCAACCTTCTGCCTCCTGGCCCGCAACATACTTGCTGGCCATGAAAGCGGCCAACACCCCTTTTACCTCTGCATCTTCGCTCGATCGCTTTCTAGATTCCAGCCACAGTTCAGCAGAATTCGTGTATACTTCTACGGGATACTGCTTAGTAACATCTTCCATTTTACCTTGGCGGTACTGCCAAATTTGCAGCGGCAACCGAGAATCCGCATAATTTGTAAAAGCCTCTGCAAATCGCCCGTCTAGACTCTTGAACTCCGGGATATCATTTTTGCCAAAATCGACAATTTCGTAGCTGACATTGCCCCAAAAATGCTTGATGTGAGCGTATTTTTTGGCTGCTGAGTCGTAGCGGTAAATAAACGAATAATTGCAGCAGCGGACACCGCTATTGATTGAGACTAAATCTGCCAGCACTTCCGGTTCTTTGTCGCCGTCAAAATCGCGGATTCGCACCGATAACAAACGCCCTTCTGATACTTCTTCGTTGGCTTTTTTATCAGGATTGTCTACTAGAGAACGAGTCGGAATTAGCACTGGTTCGTCTAATAAAGTTTGACCGTCTCGGATAATTTTGAGGCGGATATTTTTGGCATTTTCTCCTTCTTTGATGAAAGAAACTTCTGCCCTAATATTCCCAGATTCCGAGGTTTCTGTGGTTCTCGCCGGGCCGACATTCGTTGGGACTTGGGCGATGTATTGCGAGGGAACTAAGGCTGTTTGTCCGGGTTTGGCGATCGCCTGACACAAGAAAGTTGCTACTTCGGCGCGGGTAGCATTGCGCGTAGGTTCTAGCTGTTTGACGGCGGGATAATTGACCACAAGTTGTTTTTCTGCGGCGGCGGCGATCGCATTTCTTGCCAATTCTGGAATTTCCGGCGCATCTTCAAAAGTCGCATCCAAAATCTCAGCCGCTGGCCCTGTAGGCGTATATTTCAAGCCGCTGCTTAATGCTACCAAAACCTGCCAGCGGGGAATGTTAAGAGTCGGGTTAAAAATACTGCCGCTGTAACCGGACAAAAAACCCGTCTGATAAGCTTCTCGAATTGGTTTATAACCCCAGTAGTTCGTGGGAATATCTGCAAAGTCGATCGGATTGCGGACGGTTTTTGCATCTGGAAAAGCCCTACGCAGCATTGCCGCAAACTCAGCGCGGCTGACTGGGCGGTTCGGGCGAAAACTGCCGTCTTCGTAGTAGCCACTGATGATTTTTTTGTCTGCTAATTCTTCTATGCAACCTTGGGCCCAATGGTTTTTAACATCCTGAAATTTGGCCTCGGCCAATGCCGGGGCTACATTCAGGCCTGGAAACACTAAATTTCCGATGATTGTGCCCAAAGCTGCGACTAAAGCGATGACAGCTTGACGTTTGTGCGATCGAACCATAGAACAGCCTCCTCTACTTGCTTTGTTTGCGATCGAAATTTTCGTAATTTTTAGATCGTATCAGGTATGTTAGCCAGATTTAAGACCTACTTAGAATCTAAAGTCATCTCCATCAGCATTTTTGTTTTCATTGTTAATTCTTTTGGATTCCCTGCAACTTTAATAGTCATTTCAGAATTAGAATTGATAGAGACGACAGAACGAACAGGCATTAATTGATCCAGTCGCATTATCACTTCTCCCTGACCCTGAGACACAAAAGATTTTATGGCCATATTAGAGCCAGCAGGTAATTGGGGTAAAGTCATATTTTGGGGATTTGCTTGTTGTTCTACGCTAGTTTTGAGAGTAGCAACTCCATCTTGCAAGCCAATCAATTCATAGGTAGCAGTTTGATTCACATTCATGCCACTGACATTAGATGGAAAAGAGATGCGCCATTTAGCGCCTTTTCCAACTGCTTCTGCCGGCAGAGGCGAGGCAAGCTGTTGTAAAGATTTAGACATATTTTGAACCATTTGTTTGGTGTTGTTGTCCGCTTCTTCCGGCAAAGTAAAGCTACCTCCTTTACTCGCGCCCCGACTATCCATGATGAAAGAACCTTTCAATCCAACTAACTTTTTAACTGCCGATCGCATACTATCCAGGGCCGCAGTTGGCAAATTTGGAGTATCAGCAGCAATATCTGCGCTAGCGTATGAAAAATCGTAGTGAATATCTCCATTGGCATCAATTTTAGTGGCTTGTGTGTCTATAGTTAAGACCATAGTCGGAACTTTATTCACATTCGTACTTCTGTCGGCTGTAGACACTTCCATCTCCATTTTTACAACCATAGTAGTCGTTTGTTTAACACCTAAATTTGGTTTTAAACGCAACTGTTGTCGGGGTTCCACTCCCGGATTTACCAGTTCGACTTGAGGGCGTTTCGAGTCGATCGCAGGCACGGACAGGTCACTGGCTGGCTGCTGTACGACAAGTGGGGTTTTAGCACTGAGGGAAGCAGGAGAAAGCCCGATCGCCAATCCCGTACTTGCCAAACAAAGAGATGCTACAAACAGTGTTTTTTTGAGCATGATTTTAATTTGCCTTTATTGCTTGAATGTTTGCCTGTTGCCAAAGTCGATCGATTGTTACAAACTTGTAACCTTTATATAATAGCAGTGGAATTATTTTATCAGCAGAAGCCGCGACATCTTCACCACCGCAATAACCGTCGTGAAGTACAATAATTGAACCGTTTTCTGTTTGCTGCACCACGCGACTCATAACTTTCATCACCCCCGGCCGCACCCAATCTTCCGGGACAACACTCCACATTACCGGGCGATATTCCCACTGCTGCAATAATTCTAATGTTCGCGGTATAAAAATGCCATTCGGCGGCCGCACGTCGCGGATTAATTTGGGGTCTAAATCGCAAGCTTTGCTAATAGCTTTTTGCGTATCTTCTAAACTGTGTTTTAGTTCATGGGTTTTGAGTTTGGCAAACGATACGTGCTGGTAGCCGTGGAGACCTATCCAGTGTCCGCTATCGTACACTTCTTTGGCAATTTCTGGATGTCTGTCAACGCAAAATCCCAGCCAGAAAAAACTTGCTTTGATGTCGTATTTATCTAAAATTTTCAGTAGTTGAGGTGTGTGCTGCAGGTGCGGCCCGTCGTCAAATGTTAGGGCTATTTCTCGGCTGTTGATATCTCCCGTCCACAGACATCCGGGAAAAGTAGATTTGAGAATCGGGTGAACGACAGGAAACAAAGGTGCTAGTGGCATTGGTTAATGTTGCGAAAGTGCGATCGGGTAGAAATGAAGCTGCGCTACAATAGAATAAAGTTAACTCAATCGAGGTAAATATGACAACTGCCGTTGATATAGGAACGCTAATTGTCCGTACGCCTGGAACTTGCGGGGGCTGCCCCCGCATCGCAGGTACAAGAATGTCCGTTCGGAGCATAGCAATTGACTACAAAGCAGGAATGACTCCTGAAAAAATTGCTGAAGAATTTCCGCATTTGACGTTAGCACAAATTTATGCAGGCTTGGCTTATTATCACGCTAATAAAGATGAAGTTGAGGCGGAGATAGTGGCGTACTACGAAGAATGCAAGTATTGGGAAACTGAATACATGGCAGGTAATTTATCGTGAGTAAAATTAGTCTCTATATTGATGAAGATTCGGGTAATCTTTCGCTGGTAGAATCTTTGCGTAATTCTGCTGTAGAGGTGATGACTACCTCAGACGCGAACAAACTTAGCTCTTCAGATGAGGAGCAGCTAATCTGGGCAACTGAGCAAGGGCGCGTCATTTACAGTTCTAATATGGGAGATTTCTGTCGTTTGCACAGAACTTTTGCTGAACAAAAAAGAACTCATTCAGGAATTATTGTTGTACCCAGACAAAATTACTCAGTAGGCGCTCAGTGGCGGGGAATATTGAATTTAATGGCGGCTAAGTCAGCAGAGGAAATGATAAATAAACTAGAATATTTGGGGGCTTATATCAGAGATGAATAAGTCTCTGTCAGAGTTGAGTGATCGCCACTTACAAAATTCCTTAACTCTTTTGATAGAGCCTCAAACTATCTCCGATCGCATTCACCTCTCTCTCAAGATCGATGCGATCGCCCTACAGTGTCCTCCTATACTAAATACCAGCACAACTAATCAAAAAATTATCAAGGAGAAACAATGACAGAGGAATATCTAGCAGAACGCACAGTTTCAGCCGTATTTAAGGAAGAAGAACAATTAGACGGCGTAATTCGGCGGTTGCTCGATCGCGGAGTATCCCGCGACCACATTTCCGTAATGGGCAAAAACTTTCAGTCCAAAACTAAAATTGCCGGCTTTCTGACTAAAAAAGATGTAATTTTAGGAGGCTTGCGAAGCGGAGCGATTTTTGGTTCCTTATTCGGTTCTTTTTTGGGTTTGCTAACTGGCGTGGGCGTGCTGTTTATTCCCTTTGTCGGTGCAGTAGTATCCGCAGGCCCGCTGGGTGCTGTACTGTTGGGTGCAGCTAGCGGCGCGATCGCAGGTTCGGCCGGTGCGGGTCTAGTTTCCGCTTTAGTCGCTTTGGGAATGCCCGAAGACAAAGCAACTATCTATCAAACCCGCGTCGAAGCAGGCGAATTTCTCGTGATGGCAGAAGTCGCCGCAGATAAATCTGGCGAATTTCAACTATTGCTAGAAAGTGCAGGTGGCGAAGAAGTTTCAGTTAGCGAGATGACGCTACCACGCGCCGTCAAAGGTCGCTGCAACAGTCCGGCAGACTTATCTCCAGAAGTGCGATCGCACCTGTCGGAAGCAGCACAAAAAACCTTTATCGAATCCTACAACACCGCATTTGACGAAAGCAACGACTCGATACAAGCAGAACACACCGCCTGGGAAGCCATTCATCAGGAGTACGAAGAAAATGAAACCGGCGTTTGGACTAAGCCTTTAGCGAAAGTCTAGTCTTCCAATCGCAGTAAACTAATAAAAAATACCATCAAGCCTCTAGAACTGCGGTGCTGGAGGCTTTGACGATTTGAGATTTGAGATTTGAGATTTTATAATTGTGCAAGACTTAATTAGATTTTAGATTTTATAATTGTAAACAACTTAATTTTTAATAATAATTTGGGAATAGCTGAAAGTCTCATGATTTTTTGAAAGTGGTATTGCACTAGGTTGCGTTGTCACTGTAGTTTAGACTAAAAAATGATTGCAGCCAAAAGTAGCCGCCTTAGAATATCCGGCAAGCTGTTACTCAAAAAC